>JANOLY010000393.1:0-2850 GCA_031420055.1 Burkholderiales bacterium
TATCTGGTGGTGGCAGCCGACAAGGGCACGGCGACGTTTTCCGACATTGCCAACAGCGTGTCGGCCGATTACGGCTTCTGGCTCGGCGACGCGTTTGCGTCGGGCGGCTCGGTCGGCTACGACCACAAGAAGATGGGCATCACCGCGCGTGGCGCCTGGGAATCCGTCAAGCGGCACTTCCGTGAACTGGGCGTGGACACCCAGACCACGCCTTTCACCGTGGCCGGCATTGGCGACATGTCGGGCGACGTGTTCGGCAACGGCATGCTGCTGTCGCGGCACATCCGGCTGGTGGCGGCGTTCGACCACCGCCACATCTTCCTGGACCCGACACCCGACGAGGCGCGCAGCTTTGCCGAGCGCGAACGCCTGTTCAAGCTGGCTCGCTCGTCCTGGGCCGACTACGACGCCAGCCTGCTCTCGGCCGGTGGCGGCATCCATGCGCGCAGTGCCAAGTCCATCACCTTGACACCCCAGGTCAAGGCCATGCTGGACGTGCAGGCCCGACACGGCGACAGCATGACGCCCACCGAGCTGATGAACGCCATCCTCAAGGCCCCCGTGGACCTGATCTACAACGGCGGCATCGGCACCTACGTGAAAGCCACCAGCGAGACCCACGCCCAGGTGGGCGACCGCGCCGGTGACGCGCTGCGCGTGGACGGCCGCGAGCTGCGCTGCAAGGTCTTTGGCGAAGGCGGCAACCTGGGCTGCACACAGCTGGGGCGCATCGAATTCGCGCTGGCCGGCGGGCGCATCAACACCGACGCCATCGACAACTCGGCCGGCGTGGACACGTCGGACCACGAGGTCAACATCAAGATCCTGCTCGGGCTGCCCATCTCCGAAGGCGAGATGACCGAGAAGCAGCGCAACAGCTTGCTGCCCGAGATGACGAACGACGTGGCCGCCCTGGTGCTGCGCGACAACGTCTTCCAGAGCCAGGTGCTGTCGGTCACCGGGCGCATCGCGCCGCAGTTGCTCGACGCGCAGACCCGCTTCATACAGTTCCTGGAAAAGGCCGGGCGGCTGAACCGCGCCATCGAATTCCTGCCCAGCGACGAAGTCATCGCCGAACGCCGCGCCCAGGGCCTGGGCCTGACCAGCCCCGAGCGCGCCGTGATGCTGGCCTACAGCAAGATCTGGCTGTATGACGAGCTGCTGGCCTCGACCCTGCCCGACGACCCCTGGGTGGCCACCGCCTTGCACCGCTACTTCCCGCAGGCGCTGCAAGACCGCTTTGCCGCCTACATGCCCAGGCACCCGCTCAAGCGCGAGATCATTGCCACCTACGTCACCAACAGCATGCTCAACCGGGTGGGCAGCACCTACGTGCACCGCCTGTCCGAGACCACCGGCGCGCGGCCGCACGAGGTCGTGCGCGCCTACCTGATGAGCCGCGAGATCTTTGGCCTGGTGCCGCTGTGGCTGGCCATCGAGGCGCTGGACAACCAGGTCGCCGACGAGGTGCAGTCGCGCATGCTCATCCACACCAGCGGGCAGCTCGAACGCAGCACCACCTGGTTCCTGCGCTCGCGCCGGCTGGGCGACGACATGGCGGCGACCATCGCGCACTTCAGGCCGGGTGCCGAAGCGCTGTCGGCCCGCCTGCCCGAGCTGCAGGACAGCGACGAGCGAGCGCGTGTCGATGCGGCGGTTGCGCGCTATGTGGCCGACGGCGTGCCGCCGGAGCTGGCCGCACGCGTCGTCACCTTCGACACCCTGCACGCCACGCTGGACATCGCCGAAGTCGCCAGCACCGCTGTGCAGCCCGTGGAGCGAGTGGCCCAGGTCTACTTCGACGTGGCTAACCGCCTGGGCATGCCCTGGCTGCGTGAGCGCATCGCGGCGCTGCCCGGCGACCAGCACTGGCGCATGCTGGCCAAGGGCGCCATGCTCGACGACCTGACGGGGCTGCAGCGCGCCATCACCGGCGCGGTCCTGGCCGGCGGCGAGGGCCCGGCGGTGGCCCTGGTGGCAAGCTGGCAAATGTCCAACCAGCGCGCACTGGAACGCGCCGCACAGTTGCTGGCCGAGTTGCGTGCCGTGCCGTCGCCCGATGCGGCGATGCTGTCGGTGACGCTGCGCGAGCTGCGTGCGCTGGGTTGAGCCGCGGGCCCGCGATGCGTATCATCATTCCTCCATCGCCACCAGCCTGACCGGGCTGTACCACCCATGTCTGCGTCATCCAGCCACCTAGAGACCCGCCACCACGAACTGCGCAAAACGCGCATGTTGATGGTCGACGGCAATCTGACTGCCAATCTGCGCAGCGTGCAAGCGGGCGTCAGTGCACGTGCCTACCTCGATGGTTACTGGGGTTTTGCCTCCGCGCCTGCCGAGGGTGCGGGTGTGCGCGACCATGTCAGGGGCATGGCGACCAGCAACGCGCGCGCGATGGCGGTGTTTGGCGCACGGCCCTCGCTGGCCTTGCCCGGCGCCCACTACCGTGGCGTGCAGCAGCGCATGGGCCGCACCGCCATGACCGCCGGCGACTGCACCGACCGCATGGCCGAGCTGCACGCTTATTGCATGGCGCGCTACCCGGGCCTGCGCTCGACCCGCATCATGGCCACCGACGAGCTGCACACCAAAGCCTTGCACACCGACGGCGGCGGCGAATCCGTGGCCCTGATCCAGCGCGTGGCGGTGTCGGTGGTGCTGGTGGCCGAGGACGACCAGGGCACGCCCATCGAGGTGCGCGAGTCGCTCTCGGGCATAGGCAGTTTTGCCGACATCGACTGGTCGGTGCAGGCCCTGGCCGCGCGGCTGGACCGCCTGCACGGCCACCTGCAAGCCAAGCGCCACGCCGTGCCGGCGCGCGGCGGCCTGCACACCGTGGTGCTGGCG
>JANOLY010000394.1:0-3785 GCA_031420055.1 Burkholderiales bacterium
CCACGTCTGCAGGGTTGAGGCTTCCTGAGCGCGAACATATCCTGTCTGCATCGTCTGCTGCAACTTGGAGTTCGACATGACGCCAGCCCGTACCGCCTTGCACACCCTCTGCGCCGTGGCCGCCACGGTCGGCCTCCTGGCCACATCGCATGCCTCGCCGCTGCTTGCCTTCGAGGACTTCGAGTCGGTGCCCGTGAAGGACGTCAGCCTGCCGTTGCTCAGCACGCTGGTCGGCACCTTCTTGCCCGTCGGCGGCGGCAACGTATTCGTCAGCTCGCCGGGCTACACCAACTTCGGCCCGGGCCTGAACCCGACGACCAGTTCCATCCTCACGGCCAGCGGGCACGAGCACTTCGACTGGACGCTTTCGTTTGCGGCGAGCACGGTGTCGCTGGAGATCTACCTCAATGACCTGGGACCGGCCTTGCTCAGCTTCTACGACGCGAGCAACTCGCTGCTGGCGTCGTTCAACTATGCCGGCGACAACGACAGCAACAACAACCTCGTCTCGCTCGCCTACGACGCTGCGGCCAACGTGATCACGCGCGCCACCTTCGTCTCCACGCTGGGCGGCGTACTGAACACGGGGCTGGACAACATCCGCATCGGCCAGAGCGTGCCCACGGGCGTGCCGACGCCGTCGGGCATGGCGTTGGCGCTGCTGGCGTTGGGCCTGCTTTCGGCCAGTCAGGCGGGCAACCGGGCGACGCAGCAACGCGCCAAGAACCGCATCACTTCATGAGCGACGGCAACCACAGGCTCAGCGGCTGAAATTGCAGCACCAGAACCAGGCCCACCAACAGCGCGAGCACGAAGAGCCAGACGCCGCGGAAGATCTCGCCCAGCGCCACACCTTTGAGCAGCGTGTTCAGCACGAACAGGTTCATGCCCACCGGCGGGCTGATGAGGCCGATCTGCACCACCAGCACGATCAGCACGCCAAACCAGACCGGGTCGAAGCCCAGCCCGATGACGATCGGGAAGAAGACCGGAATGGTCAGTAGCACCATGCTCAGCTCTTCCATGATGGTGCCCAGCAGCACGTAGACCACCATCATCGCGCCGACCACCATCAAGGGGCTCAGGCCCTGGCTCAGGATCCAGTCCTTCAGGTCACTCGGCATGGTGGTGAAGTTGACGAAACCCGAAAACAGCATCGCCGCGATGAGGATGGCGAACAGCATCGCCGTCGTGCGCGCGCTTTCCACCAGCACCTGCAGCAGCAGGGCCCAAGTCAGCGTGCGCCTTGCCAGTGCGAACAGAAAGGCGCCCATGGCGCCGATGCCCGCGCCTTCGGTGGCCGTGAAGACGCCGCCGTAGATGCCGCCCAGCACCACCACCACCAACAGCGCCACGCCCCAGATGTCGCGCAGCGCCTTCCACCGTTCGGGCCAGGGTGTGCGTTCGCCGGCCGGGCCCGCGCCGGGGTCACGCCAGGTGATCCAGGCCACGGCGCACATCATCATCAGCGCGCACAGCAGGCCGGGAATCACGCCGGCAGCGAACAGCTTGCCGATGTGGGTCTCGGTGACGATGCCGTAGATCACCAGGATCGTCGACGGCGGGATCATGATGCCCAGCGTTCCGCCGGCCGCGATCGCGCCGGTCGCCAGTTCGTCGCTGTAACCCACATCCTTCATTGAGGGATAGGCCACCTTGGTCATGGTGGCGGCGGTGGCGATCGACGAGCCGCAGATCGCGCCGAAGCCGGCGCACGCCATCACGGTGGCCATCGCCAGGCCGCCGCGCAGATGGCCGACAAATGTATGCGCGGCCTTGTACAGCTCGCGTGCCATGCCGGCCTTGGTAACGAAGTTGCCCATCAGGATGAACAACGGAATCACCGACAGGGTGATCTGAAAGCCCGACTCCCACAAGGTGGCCGCCACTGAAGCCATCGCCGGATTGATGCCCTTCAAGATGGCCAGGCCGGCAAACCCTGTCAGGCCCATCGCCAGCGCGATCGGCACCCGCCCGAAGGCGAGCAGCAACATCACCACGAATCCGATCAAGGCCGGGATCATATCGCGGTCCCGCCATCGCCCTCGGACGGCGCCACGAACATCAATGCCACATGGATCAGCGCGGTCACCACCAGCATCGCCAGCAGAAAGTAGGCCACCGGCGCCAGCTCGATCTTGAGCACGCTGGTGGTGTCGCCAGCCTCGACCACCCTGGTCACACGCTTGCTGTAGAACATCCACGCCATGCCGAACATGGTCACGGCGCACAAGGCGTTGGCAAATGCATCCAGCGCACGCCGCACGGTGCGTGACATGAAGCCTTCAAGGGTATCGATCACGATGTGCTGGCGCGCCTTGGTAACCAGCGGAAGACCGGCGAAGATCAGCATGGCCAGCAGGATCTCCACCATCTCGACGCCGCCGCGAATCGGCACGTCGAGCTTGCGGCCGGTCACATCGGCCATGGTGAGCAGCATCAGCGTGAAAAGAATCAGCGACGCGGAAATGCCGAGCGTCCGGTTGAGCCAAAGTTCAACTTGCTTCATGCGCTTGGCCTTTGCATTTTTTGCACCTTGCGCCCCCAGGCCTCGAAGGTAAGGTTCATGATGCGCTCGCTGCGCAGGAAATCGCGTGCGCGCGCGGCTTCGACGGCATCGATCGGCTTGACCCCGCCGACCGCGGCCGCATCGATTTGCAGGCGCGCCATGCGCTCCATGAAGACTGCGAGAAAGACCGCCTCGGCCACCGATCGTCCAGCTGTCAGCATGCCGTGATGCGCCAGCAGGATCGCATGCTTGCGCTCCAGACCGGCAGCGATCAACTCGCCTTCGCGGTCGGCGGTGGGCAAACCCGGCCAGGCCGGCAGGAAAGCCAGATCGTCAAACAGCGGCGTCGCATCCATGTGGCCCACCACCAGCGGCACTTCGGCTGCCGCCAGCGCCGAGCAGGCCGGCGGATGGGTGTGCATGATTGCAGTCACATCCGGTCGCGCGCGATAGATCCAGAGATGAAATCGGATGGCGGGGTTGGGTTCGAGCGGGTAATGCGTCGCGACAGTACCAGGCAGGGCCCCCGCAGTGTCTCGAACTGCCAGGGATTCGTCGATCAGCAACCAGTCCGCCTCGCTAGCTTCCCAAAACGCCAGCCCGAGCGGCAGGGTCCAATAGGTGCCCACTAGTGGACCGCGCGCAGTCAACTGGCCAGCCAGCCCGGACTCGTGACCTTCATCGGCCAGAATCCATGCCGCGCGTGTCAGCGACGTTCGTGGGTCCTGATAAGCCACGAAAGCGCCGCGGGCCGGATCTACTTGCTCTGCGCCACGCGCACCAGCTCGGCGCGGAACTCGCTCAATACCTTGTCGCCGTCAATACCTTTGGCTTTGGCCGCCTTGATCCAATCCTGCACCAGGGGCTCGGTGCGCTTGCGCAAATCGGCCACGAATTCCGGACTGGCGTTCTGAATATTGGCACCAGCCGCCCGCAATGCGTCCCAACCGATCTTGTCGGCCACATCCCAGGCCTTGCCGGCCAGAACGGCGATGGCTTCACCGGAAATCGATTCAATCGCAGTCTGATCCTGCTTGGACAGCTTGTTCCACTTGTCTTCGTTCATGAAAAACCCGAACGAAGACGAATAGAAGCCGCCGGGGAACACGGTGGCAAACTTGACCACCTTGTCCAAATTGAAGGACTTGATCGATTCAGACGGAAAGAACGTCCCGTCGGCCACCCCTGACGACAACAACTCGTAGGACTCCGGCGCCGGTTTGACGAAAGGCGAGGCGCCCAGCACCTTGGCGGCCTGCTCGGAAATGCCGCCACC
>JANOLY010000395.1:0-1649 GCA_031420055.1 Burkholderiales bacterium
GCGCGCCGAGCGCATCCGCACGCAGCAGCGCCACGACAAGAACAAACTGTACGCATTGCACGCGCCCGAGGTCGAATGCATCGGCAAAGGCAAGGCCAGGAAGCCCTATGAGTTCGGGGTCAAGGTCAGCTTGGCCGTGACCCACAAGCAAGGTCTGATGGTGGGCGCCCGCAGCTTTGCCGGCAACCCGTATGACGGGCACATTCTGGCCGCGCAGCTTGAGCAAACGACCAACTTGCTGCAGGACCTGGGACGCAGCCCAACCCAGGCCATCGTCGACTTGGGATTCGGCAGGCGTGGACGCCGACAACCCCGGTGTGGAGATCATCCATCGCGGCAGGTACAAGACGTTGACGACGCAGCAGCGACGCTGGCTCAAGCGCCGCCAGGCCATCGAGCCGTTGATCGGCCACACCAAGGCGGATCATCGCATGGATCGCTGCTGGCTGGCCGGTGCGCTGGGCGATGCGCTGCACGCGCTGAGCTGTGCCGCCGGCTACAACATCCGCTGGCTGCTGCGGGCCATCGTGCGTCTCGGTGTCGCAGGTCTTTTTGGTGCTTTGAATTTTGCAGGCGTGTGCCTCGCAATCAGCAGCATTCGCGCTCGTTTGGCGGCCCAAAACGCTCACTGGCTCGCCGCCACGCGCCGCATCCCCGGCGCTGCGCTATCGCCGAGCATTCTTGCTGCCGGTCGATGAATTTCGCAGGGCCGACTACACAGTTTCATTCACTGCACCTACAACAAGGTCATGCACCGCTTGGCGGTGTTCCTCGCCAGCTTCGCACTGCTCGTGGCGCTGTGGATCGCGTTCTTCATGTCGCTTGCAGCCGCAAGCGCGGCCTGACCACGCTGGGCATCCTGCGGCACCTTTTTCGCAGGTGTCTTTGCCGTGCTGGGCGCGCCTAGAGAACGTCCAGGCTGCGGTGAAGCGCCCGGAATACATTTCGAGGACCATGGAAGCGCAAGGAAGGGAGCCGCACTTGGCAAGCGACGGGAATGTGAAAGGACCGGCGTCCTACTTTCCATCCATCGAGAAGAAATACGCAAAGCCCATCGAACACTGGATGGAAGTTCTGAAGAAGGCCGGTCCGTTAAAGCACATGGAACTGGTGAACTATCTGAAGACGGCGCACGCCATGGGTCACGGGCATGCGAACGCCCTCGTGGCTTGGTTCCTGGCCAAGAAGTAGCAGCGGTTCACAACGGATTAAACCAGCGTCGCCGCCAAACTCTCAAGCATCTCGTCGACCATCCCCTGCAGCTCGTACTTCGGCGCCCAACCCCAGTCGCTTCGCGCCGCGCTGTCGTCGATGGACTGCGGCCAACTGGCGGCGATGGCCTGGCGGAAGTCGGGCTCGATGTCCATCGTGAAGTGCGGTAGGCGCTTCCTGATGGCTGCGGCGATCTCGAGCGGCGTGAAGCTGATGCCGGCCAAGTTGTAGGAACGGCGTTCGCGCACACTCGCAGCGGGCGCTTCCATCAGTTCGAGCGTGGCGCGAATCGCGTCGGGCATGTACATCATGGGCAACGCCTGGTTTTCGCGCAGGAAGCAGGTGTAGCGGCCCTCCTTCAATGCGGCATGGAAGATCTCGACCGCGTAGTCGGTGGTGCCGCCGCCCGGGGGCGTTTTCCAGCTGATCAGGCCGGG
>JANOLY010000396.1:0-4485 GCA_031420055.1 Burkholderiales bacterium
GCCTCGGACGAGCCCGCCTATCGAAGGGCTAGCGCCGGATACCGCAGCCTGTTTGGCGTGGGTGTGCCATGCGATGTGTGGGTGCGCACTCGCGAAGAGGTGCGTCGCGAGGCGCCGTTGTCCACGACGCTCACGCACAAGATCATTCGCGAAGGCCGGGTCTTGAATGGCTGAACCTCTGACCTCCCAAGCATGGGTGGCCGCCTCGCTGCAAAAAGCCAGCAGCGATCTCGAAACGGCGCAACGCGCGCTGCACTCCGGTCATCCCATCACCGATACCGCGGCATACCACTGCCACCAGGCAGCGGAGAAATCTCTGAAAGCATTCCTCGCTTCGCGCAAAGCGAAAGCTGGGCTGGACGCCAGCAACGACACTAGCCGAACTGGTGCGCGAGATGGTCGCGAGCGACTACGTCGCTGCCAAGCGCGACAGCCTGGTGAAGCTGGCGGGGTTCCAGGCCTACGACCATCACGAGTAGCTCGGTGCATCCTGACGACCGCATCTACATCGCCGGACACCGCGGCCTGGTGGGCAGCGCCATCGTGCGCCGGCTGCAGGCCGCCGGACACACCAAGCTGCTCACACGCACGCATGCCGAGCTCGACCTCACCGACGAGCGCGCCACGCGCGCTTTCTTCCAGGTGGAGAGGCCCGCGTTCGTGTTCCTGGCCGCGGCCAAGGTCGGCGGCATCGTGGCCAACAACAGCTTTCCGGCCGAATTCATCCGCGACAACCTGGCCATCCAGACGAATGTGATCCACGCCGCGCACAGGGCCGGCGTGCAGCGCTTGCTGTTTCTGGGCAGCAGCTGCATCTACCCCAAGCTGGCGCCGCAGCCGACGAAAGAAAGCTGCCTGCTCACCGGCCCGCTGGAACCCACCAACCGGCCCTACGCGCTGGCCAAGATCGCCGGCATCGAGATGTGCTGGAGCTACAACCGCCAGTACGGCACCCAGTACCTGGCCGCCATGCCCACCAACCTGTACGGCCCGGGCGACAACTACCACCCCACACACAGCCACGTTATTCCGGCGCTGCTGCGCAAGTTTCATGAGGCCAAGCAGCGCGGCGACACCCACGTCACCGTGTGGGGCACGGGCACGCCGCGGCGCGAGTTCCTGTACAGCGACGACATGGCCGACGCCTGCGTCTTCTTGATGAACCTGCCCGACGAGCGCTACACCGCGCTGCTGGGCAGCGACGAAACGGCCACGGGCCGCTTCGAGCCACCGCTGGTGAACATCGGCGTCGGTGAAGACGTGACCATTGCCGAGCTGGCCGCCACCGTGGCCCGTGTGGTGGGCTACGCCGGCGGCATCGTCTACGACACCAGCAAGCCCGACGGCACGCCGCGCAAGTTGATGGACGTGGCGCTGCTGAACAGCGTCGGCTGGAAAGCCAGCACCGGGCTGGAAGCCGGGCTGCGACTTGCCTATGCGGAGTTTGTGGCGGCGCAGGTCACCACCGGTTGAGTCAAGCCGCGGGCCGGCAGGTTGATCGGTGGCGTGGTGCAGACCTCGTTCTCGCCGCATTCACAGACCCAGGAATGGGGTGGCGTGGCGGGCATCTTCAAGCAGATAACGGTGCAGGCGGGCCTGAACTAGAGGTCTCGCTGTCCACGCGCAACGCGGCCAGCTTGCGTGGGCACTTCCTGAACACCACCAACAGCAATTGGGACCTGCGCGGCAACATCGACGAAGACAAGTGGAACAAGGTCGTGCTGCAAGAGCAGAGCGACGAATCACCGCCACCCAAGACGGTGGGTGCCACGGCAATGCCTTCTTGCGTGCCGTCACCAGCGGCGTGGCCACGCGCAACATGTACGAGCCCGACGCCGGCACCGACGGGCTCGTCGGCCTGTGGTTCAACGACGGCACGCACGCCAGTGTGCACGGCTCGTACCTGAGTGCGCTGACCCTGTTCGGCAGCCTCACCGGCCTGGACCCGGCCAGCCTGGGTGCGGGTGAAATTGCCGCGGCCGATCTGGGCATCACCCAGGCCGATGCGCTACGGCTGCAGCGTGTGGCCAGCGATCAGCTGGGTTTCACGGCACCGATCCCCGAGCCCGGCACCTGGGCCATGATGCTGGCCGGCCTGCTGCTCTGCGGTGTGGCCGGCTACCGGAACAGGCCCATTCGCTGAGCTTCCAGCGCCGCTTCGGCGCGTGAGCTCACGTTGAGCTTGCGGTAGATCTGCTTGACGTAGTCGGCAATGGTGTGGCGGCTCAGGCCCAGCTGCACACCAATCTCAGGCAAGGTATAGCCCTTGGCCACGCGCAGCAGGACTTCGCTTTCGCGGTCGGTCAGGCTGACGTTGGGCATGTTGTTGTGCGTGCTGGCCGCCGGTTTGGCCTTGGCGCTGAAGTAGGCCATCACGCGCCGCGCGATCGACGGCGACAGCGGGGGCTCGCCCTGGCTGATGCGCTGCAACTGCTCGGTGATGAGCTCGCGCGCCTGCTCCTTCAGGATGTAGCCGAAGGCGCCGGCTTGCAGGGCCGGGAACAGGTGCTCGTCGTCGTCGTGGATGGTGACGACCACCGACTGTGCATCGGGCTGGCTGTCGCGCAGCTGGGTCACCACGTCTACGCCGCTGCCGTCGGGCAGACCCAGGTCGACCAGTGCCAGCTCGAACTTCACCGACTTCACCAGCTCCAAGGCGTCGGCCACACGGGCGCTTTCGGAAATCACCGCGCCGGGGAAGACCTGCAGCACGAGCTTGCGCAACCAGGCCCGGATCTCGGGCAGGTCTTCTAGCAGCAGTATGGTTTTCATGGGGTCGCAGTGTGGGGGTTCGCGTTCGATGGTATCGGCCGCCCGCACCGGGCTCATGAGCTTTCGATGGCGCGATCCAGCGGAACCGTGAGGCGGATCACGGTTCCCTGGCCGGCACCGGACTCCACCAGGCACTGCCCCTGCAACTGCTTGGCGCGATTTTTCATGCTGGCCAGGCCGTGGCCCTGGTCGAGCCGGCCATCGGCCACGGCGGAAATGCCTTCGCCGTCGTCCTGCAATATGAACTGCAGGTCGCCATCACTGATGGTGCAGCGGATGTCGCAGCGCGCGGCCTTGCTGTGCTTGATGATGTTGCTGGTGGCTTCGCGCAGGATGCGCGTGGTCTGCACGTAGGCGCGCGAGGACAAGCGCTGCGGCAGGTCTTCGGGCGCATGCCACTCGCACTCGATGCCGGCCTGGCCCAGGCGCGACACCACCTCGGCACGCCAGTCGCCCAGTGCGTCGGCCAGGCGCACGGGCTTGCCGGTCAGCCCGCGCACCGACAAGCGCATCTCTTCCAGCGCCTCGCGCGCCAGGGTCGAGATGCGCTCGGAATCGCTGGTGTGCACGATGGTCAGCAGCTTGGCGCCGAGGTCGTCGTGCAGGTCGGCTGCGATGCGCTTGCGCTCGCGCTCGGTGACTTGCTCCACACGCAGCTCCGACAGCTGGCGAAAGTTACGTTCGATCTCGGCCGTGGCCTCGCGCACACGCTGCTCCAGCCGGGCCTTTCCTTGTTCTGCATGGTGCAGTGCGCGCCCTTGCTGCTGCACCAGGCGCAGCCCCACCAGCACGAACACCACGGGCAGAACCAGGTCGGCCAGGTGAGCCGCCAGGGGCCGCGTGCCTCCCCACTGGGCCGCGAACTCGACGGCGCCGGCCACCACAACCGTCAGCAGCAGAGGCGCCATCAGCCATACCGAGCGCCGGTGCCATTCGCGCCGCAAATGCCACAGGGCTGCGGCCAGCACCTGCAGTGCCAGCACGGCATACCAGAAGTTGGCCACCACGAACAGCCGGGACGGGCCGGCCAGCATCAGCGACATGGGCAGCACCGCACACTGCACGGGCAACACCAGGTCCACAAAGCGGTGGCGCGAACCGGCATAGCGCATCAGGAACTGCACCGCTGCCCAGGTGATGAAACCCAGCATCGAGCACAGCAAGAACTCCGCCACCGAATGCGACACCGGCAGTGAACGCAGCCACAGCCGCGCGTCGACCAACGCCCAGCCCACCGACAACGCGCCAAAGTAGGCCAGGTGGCTCTCGCGCCGGTTGATGAAGCCCATGACGAACATGAAGCCGCCCATCAACAGCAGCGTGGCGCTCACCGCCTGCGGGGCCGACACCTGCAGGGCCGTGCGCCGTGCATGCAGCGCGGCCAGTTCCGACTGCGGGCCGATGGCCAGCGCTGCGAGGCCGCCGTCGCGCTGGCGCGCGCCCACCTCGGCCAGGCGGTGGCCGGTGACGCGGATATCGATGCTGTTGGAGCCCGGTCGGATCATCGCCGACGGCAGCGGCACCAGCTGCGGGTGGTTGCAGTTGTGGGTGACGGGCTCGACCATGCGACCGCCGCCGTGCACCAGCTGGCCGTTGAGAAACACCTCCAGGTTGCTGCACACGTGGGCGATGTACAGCGCCAGCAAGTCGCCACCTTCCAGCACGATGAAGGGCTCGAAGTCAACACGGTAAGTCACCGTGCCGGCATAGCCG
>JANOLY010000397.1:0-3026 GCA_031420055.1 Burkholderiales bacterium
GCTTTTCCTGGGGCCAGTGCCGCATGGCGCTGCCAGGTTGGTGCGGTTTTGGCAGCGCGGTCGAGGCCTTCGTGGCCGACGGCGAACGTGCCTCGCGCATCGAGCTGTTGCAGCGCATGCACCGGCAGTGGCCGTTCTTACGCACCTTGATGAGCAACCTGGACATGGTGCTGGCCAAGAGCGACCTGCGCATCGCCGCGCGTTACGTGGAGCTGGTCGAAGACAAGAAGCTGGGCCGACGCATCTTCACTGCCATCAAGGCCGAGTGGGAGCGTGCCAACGCGGCGCTGACGATCATCACCGGCGAGTCCCAGCGTCTGCAGTCCAACCCGGCGCTGGCACGGTCCATAGAACACCGCTTCCCGTACCTGGACCCGCTGAACCACCTGCAAGTGGAACTGCTGCGCCGCTACCGCCAACGGCGTGATGGGCAAGAAGGCGTGGAGCGTCTGCAGCGTGGCATTCACTTGTCGATCAATGGCATTGCGGCGGGGTTGCGCAACACGGGTTGAGGCGCCCCGCCCTTTAGCTACCCCCCGCCAACGCCGCTTTCACGACAGCCACCTGCCGGCGCGACACCGCCAGCCACTCGTCCAGGGGCGCCACGCGCACGGCCCAGCCTTCCTGGCCGGGCTCGTCGCTGTCGTCGCTGGCGTCGGTGGTGTCGCGCAGCGCCAGCTCGCGGATGGCGTGGGTGGCCACCAAGGCGTTGCGGTGGATGCGGATGAAGCCCTCACCCAGCCGGGCGTGGAGTTCGGTCAGCGACTCGTCCAGCACATGGTTGTGCTCGGCGGTGTGCAGGGTGACGTACTTCTGCTCGGCCTTGAGGTACAGCACCTCGGCAAAGGGCAGGCGCAGCACGCGGTCGCGGTCGTTGACGACGAGCGCCGGTCCGGGTGCTACCGCCTCAGTGGCCGGTCGCAGACGTTGCTGCACACGCTGCAGCGCGGCCAGCAGGCGTTCGCGGCGCACGGGCTTGGTGAGGTAGTCCACCGCTTCCAGGTCGAAGGCGGCCAGGGCATGGTCGTTGTGGGCGCTGATAAACACCACCATAGGCGGCTGCGCCAAGGCCTTGATGGCGGCGGCCAGGCGCAATCCGGCCTGCGCCGCATTGGCGCCGGGCATGCGGATGTCCAGCAGCAGTGCGTCCACGCCGCCGCGTTGCAGCCAGGCCATGGCCTCGACGGCGTCGCTGGCCTCGCCGACGATGAAGGCACCGGCCTCGGGCATGCCGTCGATCAGCGAGCGCAGGCGCAGCCGGGCCAGCGCTTCGTCGTCGACGATGAGCACGCGGGTCAGCGCTGCCATGGCTTCACGCGCCTAGCCGGTGGGCAGCACGATGCGGGCATGGAAGATGTCGCCGTCGGGCCCGGGCTCGCGCCACACGTCGCACTGCGCGCCCACGTCGTGCAGCAGGCGCAGGCGTTCGCGCACGTTGTGCAGTGCCATGCCGTGGCCGGGGCTGCCGGGCTCGTCGCCCACGGTGTTGCTGACCAGCACCACCACCTGCCCGCGCTGCACCGCCGCCTGGACGCGCACACGGCCGCCGCGGGCCGAGGGCTCGACGCCGTGGCGCACGGCGTTTTCCACCAGCGGCTGCAGCACCAGCGGCGGCACGCGGGCGGCGCCCACGCGCGCGTCGGCGCTGTCGATCTGCCACTGCACCTGTAGCCGCTTGCCAAAGCGTATCTGCTCGATGGCCAGATAGCGGCGCGCCAGCTCGATCTCTTCGTCCAGCGTCACCGAGGCCCCGGCGTCGGCCAGCGCGGTGCGGAACAGCTGGGCCAGGTCTTCCAGCACGCTCTCGGCGCGCGCCGGGTCCACGCGCACCAGGGCCAGTGCGGTGTTCAAGGCGTTGAAGAGAAAGTGCGGCTGGATGCGCGATTGCAGCTCGGCCAGCCGGGCACTGGCATTGGCCGGGTGCCAGATGCGTGAACGCATGTCCAGCCAGGCCCACAACAAAGCGGCAAAGCCCGCACCGGCCAGCAGCACGGCCGCCACGCGCAAGCCGCCGGCCACCGGCGCCAACCCGGCCCACCACAACGGCGACCAGGCCAGCAG
Organism: Burkholderiales bacterium; assembly: GCA_031420055.1. Taxonomy (GTDB): domain Bacteria; phylum Pseudomonadota; class Gammaproteobacteria; order Burkholderiales; family Burkholderiaceae_C; genus Rubrivivax. The sequence continues at coordinate 2,062 of JANOLY010000397.1, forward strand.
CGCCGCCATGGCGCCCAACGCCAGTACCAAGGCGGCGCGCGGGGCGGTGTCCAGCCGACGCAACGGCCGGCGCGCACCGCACACCGCCACCAACCACAGCAGCGTACCTGCCAGGCCACCGAAGGTCAGCGTCGCCTGGCGCGCGCCCCAGTCGGCTGGGCTGTCGGCGCTGCCCACCGCAACGAGCGCCAGCACGCCCTGCACCAGCAACACCGCACGCAGGGCCAGCGCCGGGTGGCAGACGTCGAAGGCCGCGGCGGCCTGGGCCTGCATGCGCGTGCGCTCTTCGGCGATCGGATCAAAGCGGGTGTTGGAGAAGCTCGTACTCGGCGCCTCGGCCGGGCGCGTGCTGTTCGGCCACAGGCTGGCTGGGCGGCTGGCGGTCGGCGTGAAGTCAGGCGTGGCGGGTGGTGCGGGGGCGCTCATATCGAGCCGGATAATACGGACTCACTCCCTGCACACTTCCACAGCGACCAGCGTCGCGCCCCGCCCCTCATGTCAAGCAACCCGCTCGCCAACAAGTCCCAGGCCTGGTCGGCCCTGTTCACCGAACCCATGAGCGAGCTGGTGCAGCGCTACACGGCCAGTGTCAGTTTCGACCAACGGCTGTGGCGGGCCGACATACAGGGCAGCCTGGCGCATGCGCAGATGCTGGCTGCCCAAGGCGTGATCAGCGCGCAGGACCTGGCTGACATCGAACGTGGCATGGCGCAGATTGCAGCCGAGATCGAGTCCGGCGCCTTCGAGTGGAAGCTGGAGCTGGAGGACGTGCACCTCAACATCGAGGCCCGCCTGACCCAGCTGGTGGGCGACGCCGGCAAGCGGCTGCACACCGGGCGCAGCCGCAATGACCAGGTGGCCACCGACGTGCGGCTGTGGCTGCGCGGCGAGATCGACCAGTTGCAGCCGCTGCTGCAGGGCATGCAGCGCGCCCTGGTGGAACTGGCCGCCTTGCACACCGACAC
>JANOLY010000398.1:0-5556 GCA_031420055.1 Burkholderiales bacterium
CATGGCCCTGCATGTGCCTTACTCGCGCCTAAGCGAGATCACCAAGGGCGAGCGCGGCGTGTCGGCTGATACGGCCCTGCGCCTGGAGCGCTACTTCGGCAGCGAGGCCAAGGGCTGGTTGAACCTTCAGGCAGCCTACGAATTGCGAGTGGCCGAGATCGAGAATGGCAAGGCCATCGCCAAAGAGATCCAGCCGTTTGCGCTGGCCGCCTGATGCACGCCGGCAGGTTCACCTCGAGCGCCTGCGGTCGGCCAATTGCCGACTCTGGCTTCTTCACGGGGAATCATCCTCCGGGGCGCACAGCCACGGCTTACAACGCATTGTTCTTGTCGTCGTTGTTCTGGTTGCCATCGTTGGTGTTGAAGTTCCACGCGTTGTCAGGATTCGGCGCGTACTCCGTACCGGACCAGTAGTCGTTGGACTGCACGTAAATCCACCCACTTCCCCCGCCAAGGCCAACCCACAAGCGGCGGGGCCACCGGCTGCCGAGCCCGCGCTACCAGGTACGGTGGCCTGCATCAACATGCCCGGGCGGCGCAAACTGCGCCGCAAGAGTCCAGGCGGGGTGGACGCACGATGATGAAACTCGGCACACTGGCCGGCACCGGCCGGTTGAAATTCCCGGCACGGGCACGGCCATTCAGGCCCCCATGTCTGCAAACTCAGGCCCCGGCTTGCGCCTTGCCCTGCGTTTGCTTGAACCAACCCTCGTTCTGTCTGGCCACCGAGCCCACCTGCTCCACGGCATGCAGGTAGCCGGCGAAACTCTTGAAAGCGCGAAGCGCTTCGGCGAAGACTCATATCGCGGAGCGATGTGATGTCGCAGCCAAAGCCTTGACCTCCTTGGCCACGCGCATGGCCTTCGTGACTGACGGCAATCAGGCAATCTACTTGCGATGTCCCCGGAGGATGTGAGACCTGCTGGCGCACGCACAGTTGTGAGTGCATCACATTTGCATTACAGTTCGCGCATGAAGACATCTACCCTCCCCGCCGTGCGTGTCGAGCCCGCGCTGCGTAGCGATGCCGAGGCTGTCCTCGACGAAGGCGAGTCGCTCTCCGATTTCGTGGCCGCGTGCGTTCGCGACGGAGTCACTTGGCGGCGTACCCAAGACGCCTTTCTCGCGCGAGCGCGAGGCGCCGTTGAGCGATCCGAGCGTGAAAACACCGGGATTTCATCGCAGGAGATGCTGCGGCGAATGGACGCCCGGCTGGATGCGGCCCGTCAGCGGCTAGCGGCAGGCAAGCCGCGCGCCGGGCAGTGACCAGCTACCGCGTCCTCCTGACCGAGGAGGCCGCCGACGACCTACTGCGGATCGAGGATTTCACCATCGAGCGGGAACTCGCCAGCGCGACACCTGACCTTGATGTAGTGCGGCGCCTCAGAGACGCCGTCGACCGCGCACTTCGATTGCTCGAGTTCTCACCGTACTCATGCCGCAAGGCCGCTCGCGCCCTGAACGACAAGCAGCGGGAACTCATCGTTCCCTTCGGAAGCGCCGGGCTCGTTGCCGCGTTTGAAGTGCGTGGCGACATTGTCCGAGTCGGCGCCATTCGCCATCAGCTCGAACAAGATTTCCACTGATGCTGATCGGCCACGCTTGGCGCGCGGTGTTGCCGGCCGGCACGCCGATGGTCTGCGTCGGCGGCGTCGATGCCGGGAACATCGGCGAGTTCAAACGCGCTGGTGCGGCGGGCGTCGGTCTGGGGTCCTCGCTCTACAAGCCCGAAATGTCCATCACCGACCTGGCAAGACGGGCACGGTCAATGCGAAGTGCCTGGTTCGGTTGCTGAAGATCTGGCACTTTGTCTCGGCGTCGGGCACGCGTGACGGACACGTAGACTTCCAAAAGCAAGCAGCGACCTCGCCGACGCCAGCAGAAGGCTGGGCCCCCAACGGGGGCCTGTGTGCGGGTCCGACCGGCCGCTTCAGGGCAGCGAGATCAGTACAGCGGCTGTCGGCTCAGGGTCGATTGCGAGTCTTCGCACTTCGCGCCTGACCAGCCGCATCGCCGCATTCACCTGCCGTTCAGCCGGCAGCGTCCCTTGGTTCCACCGCAGCCGATGTCTGCGCCCTCCCCCAGCACGCCATCGAGGTGGCGGACCTCTGTTGGAATCTGTGGCGGGTTTGGAGCGGAGTCGCTGGTGCTCTTCGTCCGCAGTACGCAGCCGGCGCGACAATCGGAGCCTCACTCCGCTATGAACTCTCATGCTGCGTCACCTGCTCCTTGGTCTGGTCTCCTGTATCGCTTGCATCGCCTCAGGGCGTTTGGCGACTGCGCAAACGCCAGCCGCGCCCGGGCCTGTCAACGTGGCTACGTTCAACATGGCGTGGGCGGGCACGGTGGATGACTTCAAGAAGCATCTCGAGGTCTGCGGCGCGCCCAGCGTGAACTGGTGCGAGACACGCGCGCGCTGGGCACCCGGCACCAACAAGGCGCTGCCTGAAGAAGCCGCCCGTGCCGCCGCCTGTGAAGCGGCGACCATCGAGGCCGCGGGCGGGCGTGAGGCGTCGATGAAGGTCGCCCCGTGCAACGCCTACCGCGACAGCCAGCCGCGCGCGCCCGGCTCGCCCCCGCCGGATTTGTCGGCGCTGCGCAAGCCCGAGGCCTACGCCGAAAAGCTGGCGGGCTTGCGGGACACCGTCGAGTCGCTGATCGAGCGTGACGGCGTCCGGGTGATCGCCTTCCAGGAGGTCAAGTCTGCGCAGGCAGTGCAGGCCGTCATGGGCCGGTTTGCCGCGCGCTTCGATGTCTGCGAGGCGCAGCACGGCGGCTTTCAGTCCCTGGCGTTCGCTTGGGACCGGTCGCTGTCCGGCGTGAAAGGTGTGTGCGCCACACATTCGGCTCTGGCCATTCTCGATCCGCCGAACGATCCGGCCGCGTTTCGGCGTGTTCGGCCCGGACTGGCACTTCAACTCAGCGTGAACGGCGCTGCCGTGACCTTCATGAATGTGCACTTGAAGGCCAGCTGCGCCAGCGCCACCAACAGCAATCCACGCTTTCCCAGCCGGCTGCTGACCGACCCCGTGGAGGCCTGCGAGGTGTTCAACCGCCAGGTGCCCATCTTCGAAGACTGGGTTGATGCGGTCGCTGCCAAGTCACCGCGCTTCGTGATTTTGGGCGACTTCAATCGGCGCATCGATGAAGAGCAGGCCCTGGCCATCGCGAAGGACCAGGTGCGCACGGACGGCACGGACCCGGCCAGTCGCAACACGGTGGGTGCCGATGGCCGCGTCAAGACAAAGTACCTGTGGCCCGAAATCGCCGACGGCTCGCGGGCGCTCTTCCAGCTTGCGCTGAAGTCGACCGATGCGGCCTGCAAGGGCTTCACAGGGCTGGATCACATCGTGGTCAGCGGCGCCGTCTACGCGGCGCTCGAGAAGCACGCCCCAGCCGACATCGGCACACGAAAAGCGCCGGTGCTGGGCCGCGTGGGCCAGCTCATCGAATCCAGCGACCACTGCCCGCAGATCGGCCGCTTGCTGCTGTAGCGCGCCCTCGAGTCAGGCTGCCTTCATGAAAGCCAGCCTTCAAAAGCCGGCTGGCTGTGCTTAGACTCGGGCACACCTGCACAAGATCAAAAAAACCGAGTTGCAGGGCATGGAGACAAGCATGCAGCTGACGCACAACGCGGGTGCGACCTACTTTCACAAGGTGGTCGATTGCCAATGGGCCTGCCCCGCCCACACCCCCGTGCCGGAGTACATCCGCATGATCGGCCAGGGGCGCTACAGCGACGCCTACATGGTCAACTGGGTGTCCAACGTCTTCCCCGGCATCCTGGGCCGCACCTGCGACAGGCCGTGCGAGCCGGCTTGCAGGCGCGGGCGGGTCGAAGAGAACAATGGGCCCGCCGCAGGGCCGCCCCAAGGCGGGCACGCCCCCGCGGGGGGCCAGGGCGCAGCCCTTGGGGGCCCTGCTCACCCTGAACCCGTGGCCATCTGCCGGCTCAAGCGCGTGGCGGCCGACTACAAGGACGATGTCAAGTCGCGCATGCCCAGCGTGGCGCCGCCCAACGGCAAGCGCGTGGCCTGCGTGGGCGCGGGGCCTTCGTCATTGACGGTCGCGCGCGACCTGGCACCGCTGGGCTACGAGGTGACGGTGTTCGACGGCGAAGCCCAGGCCGGCGGCTTCATCCGCACGCAGATACCGCGCTTTCGGCTGCCCGAAGAGGTGATCGACGAAGAGACCGGCTACATCCTGGACCTGGGCGTGCGGTTCTTGAGCGGCCAGCGCATTGATTCGATGCAGCAACTGCTGACGCAGGGCTTCGACGCCGTCTTCGTGGGCTGCGGCGCGCCGCGCGGGCGCGACCTGCACATCCCTGGCCGGCAGGAAGCCGCGGCCAACATCCACATCGGCATCGACTGGCTGGCCTCCGTGTCTTTCGGGCATGTCACCAGCGTGGGCCAGCGCGTCATCGTGCTGGGCGGCGGCAACACGGCCATGGACTGCTGCCGCTCGGCGCGGCGCCTGGGCGGCACCGAGGTGAAGGTCATCGTGCGCAGCGGCTTCGACGAGATGAAGGCCTCGCCCTGGGAGAAGGAAGACGCGCAGCACGAAGGCATCCCCATCCTCAACTTTCACGTGCCCAAGCGCTTCGAGCATGTTGACGGCCAGCTCACGGGCATGACGTTCGAGATCGTCGCCGCGCAGTACGACGCGCACGGCCGGCGCAGCTTGGTGCCCACCGGCGTGCCCGACGTGTTTGTGCCCTGCGACACCGTGCTGGTGGCCGTGGGCCAGGAAAACGCCTTCCCGTGGATCGAGGCCGGCAGCGGCGTGCAGTTCGATCAGTGGGGCCTGCCGGTGCTGCGGGCCGAGACCTTCCAGTCCACCGTGCGCCACGTGTTCTTCGGCGGCGACGCGGCCTTCGGCCCCAAGAACATCATCACCGCCGTGGCCCACGGGCACGAAGCGGCGGTGTCGATAGACCGCTTCCTGAACGGCGAAGACCCGGCACGGCGCCCACCGCCCATGAGCAACCTGATGTCGCAGAAGATGGGCATCCACGAGTGGAGCTACGACAACGACGTGTCGCTGGACCTGCGCGCCAAGGTGCCCTGGGCCGCGGCCGAGAAAGCGCTGGCCAGCATCCGCGTGGAAGTGGAGCTGGGCTTCGATGCGGCCACAGCCTTCAAGGAAGCCCAGCGCTGCCTGAACTGCGACGTGCAGACGGTGTTCAACCGCGACACCTGCATCGAGTGCGATGCCTGTGTGGACATCTGCCCCATGGACAGCATCACCTTCACCGTGACGGGTGAAGAAGCCGATTTGCGCACGCGGCTGATGGCCCCGGCCACCAACCTCAGCCAGGACTTGTATACGTCCACCACGCTCAAGAGCGGGCGCGTGATGGTCAAGGACGAAGACGTTTGCCTGCATTGCGGGCTGTGCGCTGAACGCTGCCCCACCGGCGCCTGGGACATGCAGAAATTCCTGCTGCACACCACGCAGGCCGGGCCGCGCTGCCGCGACCCCGCAGCCGGGCACAGCAGCGCACACAGCCGGGAGCTGGCATGAAACGCATCGAGGCGGTCAACGACTTCGTCA
>JANOLY010000399.1:0-1944 GCA_031420055.1 Burkholderiales bacterium
TGGCTGTTCCCGGGCCTGGATCCCATAGACCCGCTGAGCACGCGCCAGCTCAACCGCGCCATCCACGCCGCCGCCGACGCAGCCAAGATCGACAAGCGCGTCTCGATGCACACGCTGCGCCATTCCTTCGCCACGCACCTGCTGGAACAGAAGGTCGACATCCGTGTCATTCAGGTCTTGCTCGGCCATGCGAAGTTGGAGACCACCAGCATCTACACGCACGTTGCCACCGATCTGTTGCGCGAAGTGATCAGCCCACTGGAGAACCTGCCGCCTCCATAGGCCGGCTGCCGTGGGCAAGCCTGCCCTGGAGGTCGCCGACATCTTCCGTGCCCATGGGCCCGCCTGGCGCACAGCCCAGCGCGGCCACCTGAGCCTGGGCCAGCTCAAGGTGATGTCGGCCATCGAACAGTGCCGCAGCGCGGCGCTGGGTGGTCACTTCCTGCGCTGCGGGGGGTGCGGCGCCGATCAGGTCTCCTACAACTCCTGCCGCAACCGGCATTGCCCGAAGTGCCAGAGCAGTGCGGCCAAGCGCTGGCTCGATGCCCGGCAGGCCGACCTGCTGCCGGTTGAGTATTACCACGTGGTCTTCACGCTGCCGGCACCCATCGCCGACATCGCGTACCAGAACAAGGCTGTGGTGTACGGCCTGCTGTTCGACCTGGCCGCCGAGGTGCTGCTGACCATCGCCGCGGACCCGAAGCACTTGGGCGCGCGCATCGGCGCGACGCTGGTGCTGCACACCTGGGGCTCGGCGCTGACGCACCACCCGCATGTGCACGGCATCGTGCCCGGCGGCGGGCTGGCACCCGACGGCAAGACCTGGGTCGCGTGCAGGCCAGGATTCTTCTTGTCGGTGCGCGTGCTGTCACGCTTGTTCCGGCGGCGCTTCCTCGAAGAGTTGCTGCGCGTGCACCAGGCGGGCAAGCTGCAATTCTTCGGCGAGCACGCGGCACTTGCCGATGCCCAGGCGTTCAAGGCGTGGCTCACGCCGTTGCGCCAGTGTGAGTGGGTCGTCTACGCCAAGCGTCCGTTCGCCGGGCCGCAGGCGGTGCTGGCCTACTTGTCGCGTTACACCCATCGGGTGGCCATCTCCAACAGCCGGCTGCTCGCCATAGACGAGCGCGGCGTCACCTTCAAATGGAAGGACTACCGCGTCAAGGACGGTGCCAAGGGGAAGTCGCGGCACAAGGCGATGACGCTGGCGCCCGAGGAGTTCATGCGCCGCTTCCTGCTGCACGTCCTGCCCAGTGGCTTCCATCGCATCCGGCACTACGGCTTGTTGACCAACAGCGCCCGCAAGACCAACCTGGCGCTGGCGCGCGCGTCGTTGCACGTGCTGCCGGCGCAGGCCCCGCCGGTCGGCAGCGAGACGGACACCGCCGAGATACCCGCCGCCGCGCCACCGGCCTTCATCTGCCGGCAGTGCGGCCAGGCCATGAACATCCTGCAGACGTTCATGCGCGGCGAGTCCATTCGTGCGCCACCGGCTCCAGCATGCACACCATGACTCTTCACCTGTCGTACCTTCACCATTTGCTGATCGTGCCCTTATGGCGTCCGGCAGGGGCGATCTCGCCTTGCTCGTGCCTGGCCGTATGCCCAGCGCCTGATTCGGGCCGAGTACGTCTGCGCGGCAATCGGCTCGGCAGCATCATTGCCATGCGCAACGACGTCTCGATTGCGCTGCAAGCCTCTGCGGCCCCCACCTCCGACGCCAGCTCTGCGCCACTATCGCCATAGAGCCGCAGCGACCTCGGACCACCGCGGCACGGCCCGCGGTTTCCTCCCCCGAGTTTTGTCCAACACCCGCCCTCAGGTCTGTGGCAGGCGCTGCAATGTGCCAGTGCGCGGGCGGGTGTCGAACAAACCTAAACTGGAGCGGTCGGCCACCGCAGCGGTGCCCAAATGACGGCTTTCTGCCGCTGCCGACAATTGCGCGCG
>JANOLY010000400.1:0-6877 GCA_031420055.1 Burkholderiales bacterium
ACGACGTTGCCGACGACGAACATGTCGGGCGCCAAGGCCAATTGCTCGGGGCCGAAGCCTTCGATGAGGTCGATGCCGAGTGCGCGCAACTGCTCGCTCATGGGCGGGTAGACGCCTGCGTCGCAGCCGGTGACGCGGTGGCCGGCCTCGCGCGCCAGCGCGGCCAGGCCGCCCATGAAGGTGCCGCAGATACCGAGGATGTGGATGTGCATGGCATTGATGCTAGCGTCATGCGATGCCCCCGATACCCGCCTTCACCGGCTTGGCCTGGATCGCCAGCCACCCCTGGCTGTACCCGATGCTGGAGTCGCTGCACGTGATGGGCGTGGCGCTGCTGGTGGGCAACCTGGTGCTGCTGGAGCTGCGCGTCTGGGGCCGTGGTGCCGAGCTGCCGGTGGCTGCCCTGGCGCGGCTGGCGCTGGGCATCGCGGTGGCAGGGTTCTGCCTGCTGGGGGCCACCGGCTTGTTGATGTTCGCGGCCGCGCCGCAGGAGTTGCTGGCCAACCGCTACTTCCTGATCAAGATGGGTCTGGTTTCAGCGGCCGGGCTGAATGCGCTGGCTTTTCATCTGCGCCACGGGCTGCAAAAGCTCGACGGCATCGCCCGGGCGCAAACCGTGTTGTCATTGGGGTTGTGGTTGGCGGCCGTCATCTGCGGTCGCTGGATTGCATACGCTTAACTTCCACCCTCAGAGAGCTTGTTCATGATCAATCGCCGCGTACTCATCCTTCATGGTCTGGGCCTGGCCAGCGCGCCCGTCTGGGCCCACCACGGCTGGAGCAGTTTCGACCAGGCTCGGCCGATTTACCTGGAAGGCCGCGCGGCCAAGGTGGCCTGGCGCAACCCGCATGCCGAGCTGGAGTTGGACTTGTCGGCCGACCTCAAACTGCCCGCCGACCTGGCCACCCGCGCGCTGCCCGCGCAAACCGCGGCGGTCGACGCACCGGCCCTGCTCAAGGCGGCGTCACTGCCCACGCGCCGTGACCGCCGCTGGCAGATCGAGCTGGCGCCGTTGACGCGCATGGAGGCCTGGAAGGTGCCCGAAATCAAGGCCGGCGACAGCGTCGCGCTGCTGGGTTTCACCTTCACTGGCGAGAAGGGCGACCCGGTGCTGCGCGCCGAGTACCTGTTCCTGGCCGGCAAGACCTACGGCCTGCGCTCGGCGCCGGCCTGATGTTGTGACCTGATTGCGTCAGCCGCGCAGCGCATGCGCGGCTGCTGCGACGGTGGCGGCGATGTCGTCTGCGCTGTGCGCCGAGCTGACGAAACCGGCCTCATACAGCGCCGGGGCCAGGTACACGCCCTGGTCCAGCATGGCGTGGAAGAAGCGGTTGAAGCGTTCTTTGTCGGTGGCCATGGTGCCGCTGTAGTTCTGCGGCAGGCGGTCGGCGAAGAAGAAGCCGAACATGCCGCCTTCGCTGTCGAACACCATGGGCACGCCGGCGTCGCGGGCGGCGCCGGCCAGACCGTCGACCAGAGAGCGGGTGCGCGCCGACAGCGCGTCGAAATAGCCCGGCCGCGAGATTTCCTTCAGCGTGGCCAGCCCACAGGCCGTGGCCACCGGGTTGCCGCTGAGCGTGCCGGCCTGGTAGACGGGGCCCAGGGGTGCCAGTTGGCGCATCACCTCGCGCTTGCCACCAAAGGCGGCCAGCGGCATGCCGCCGCCAATGACCTTGCCGAAGACAAACAAGTCGGCCTCGAAACCCGGAATCAGCCGCTGGTAGACGCTGTGCGCGCCGCCCAGCGCCACGCGAAAGCCCGACATCACTTCGTCGAAGACCAGCAGCGCGCCATGTTGCGTGCACAGCGCGCGCAGCCGGGTCATGAAGGGCACGCTGGCGCGCACGAAATTCATGTTGCCGGCGATGGGCTCGATCATCACGCAGGCCAGCTCGGCGCCGTGGGTGTCGAACGCCTGATCGAGTGCCGCGATGTCGTTGTAGGGCAGCACCAGGGTGTGCTTGACCACGTCCTCAGGCACACCGGCGCTGGTGGGGTGGCCGAAGGTGGCCAGGCCGGAGCCGGCCTTCACCAGCAGCGGGTCGGCGTGACCGTGGTAGCAGCCTTCGAACTTGATGAACTTGACCCGGCCCGTGGCACCGCGCGCCAGGCGCAGCGCGCTCATGCCGGCTTCGGTGCCGCTGCTGACCAGGCGCACCTGTTCGACCGCCGGCACCAGCGCGATGATGGCTTCGGCCAGTTCGATTTCGCGTTCGGTGGGCGCGCCGAAGCTGAAGCCGTCGAGTGCCGCTTTCTGCACCGCATCGAGGACCGCCGGGTGGCCGTGGCCCAGGATCATCGGGCCCCACGAGCCGATGTAGTCGATGTAGCGCTTGCCCTCGGCGTCCCACAGGTAGGCGCCCTGCGCGCGCTTGATGAAGCGCGGTGTGCCGCCGACAGCGCGAAAGGCCCGTACGGGGGAATTGACGCCACCCGGGATAACGCCCTGGGCGCGCGCAAAAAGCTGTTCGTTGGTCTGCATGCGGGGCCCGTCAATGCACCCGGCGCGGGGTCTTGCCTTTGCTGTCGTCAAAACCGCCGCCGGCGTCCCCGGGGCCACCCGGCTCGCTGGGTTCGTCGTCGGGTTCACCGTCTTCACCATCGGGCAGGGCCCAGAAAAAGCGGTCGGGCACGATGTGGCCCATGCCGGGGCGAAAGCCCGCGTCCAGACTCTGGTCCAGGAACGACAGCGCTTCGCCCACAGCGGCCTGCAGTTCACCCCCGGCGGCCAGCAACGCGGCCAGCGCGGCGGCCAAGGTGTCGCCGGCACCGACGAAACCGGCGTCGAAGCGCTCGTACTTCTCGCCGGTGAGCGCGCCCTGGGGCGAGGCCAGCACGTTGTCAATGAACTGCTCGCTGCCCTTGCTGGCCAGCATCACGCCGGTGACGAGCACATAGCGCGTGCCGTGCTCGCCGGCGGCCACGGCCAGTTCGCGCGCCGAGGGCGGGCGTTCGCTGTCCCACTCGGGCAGCAAAAAATCTTGCAGCGTCTTGTGGTTGCCCACCAGCACCTCGGCCGCGGGCAGGATCAGCTCGCGAAATGCTTCCAGGTAGGGCTGCAGCTGGTCCTCGTCCAGCCACGACAGGTTGGGCATGTAGGCCACCAGCGGCACGTCGGCATAGTCCGAAAGGATCTCGGCCACGGCGCTGACGGCGTCGGCCGAACCCAGGAAGCCGACCTTCCAGCCGGCGATGGTCACGTCTTCAAGAATGGTGCGTGCCTGCTCGGCCACCACGTCGGCATCGATGGGGTGGTGGTCAAAGATCTCGGCCGTGTCGCGCATGACGATGCTGGTGACCACCGGCAGCGTGTGCGCGCCCATGGCGGCCACGGTGGCGATGTCACCGGCCAGGCCGCCGGCGCCGCTGGGGTCGCTGGCGTTGAAGCTCATCACGCAGGCCGGCGCAGGCGGCTCGGCGCCCGGTTCGATGAGTTCCGTGGCCGGAGTGGGTTCGGGGATCATGGGGGTCGTGTGCGGACTGCGTTGACGGTGGGTCGCCGGGACGGCAGCGGAATCGGCGTGAAGGCGGCGTGGGGAAGGCGGCAGGTGCTCACAAATCCTCGGTTTCCCTCGGAAGTGCGTGGCTACAATCGTTGTCCATTGTAGTGAATTGACTCCCCCACCGTGACTGAAGCGCGAACCTGGATGTGCCTGATCTGTGGCTGGATCTACGATGAAGCCGCTGGCGATCCCGAGCATGGCATCGCACCCGGAACGGTCTGGGCCGAGGTGTCAATGAACTGGACCTGCCCCGAGTGTGGTGCACGCAAGGAAGATTTCGAGATGGTCCAGATTTGAGCCCGCTGGCGGCCACAGCTTCACCGAGGAGAGCAGCGTTTGGACAATGAGCTTACCGAAGTGGCTGCTCCCGTGGCTATGGTTGGGGCCAAGGTGCTGGTCATCGACGACAGCAATACCATCCGCCGCAGCGCCGAGATCTTCTTGCGCCAGGGCGGCCACGAGGTGCTGCTGGCCGAAGATGGGTTCGACGCGCTGGGCAAGGTCAGCGACCACGACCCCGAACTGATCTTCTGCGACATCCTCATGCCGCGCCTGGACGGCTACCAGACCTGCGCCATCATCAAGCGCAACCCGCGCTACGCGCACGTGCCGGTGATCATGCTGTCGTCCAAGGACGGTCTGTTCGACCGCGCCCGTGGCCGCATGGTGGGCTCACAGGACTACCTCACCAAACCCTTCACCAAAGAACAACTGCTGCGCGCGGTCGAGACCTACCGCCGTCAGTCAGTCTGATCCCGACATGACCACGTCCTGGCCCTTGCTGGCCGGGTGACCCAAGGACTGCACCGATGGCCATCCAAAGAATCCTCGTCGTCGACGACTCCAAGACCGAACTGCACCACCTGTCCGATGTGCTGAGCAAACACGGCTACCAGGTGCGCACGGCCGAGAACGGCGACGAGGCCATGCGGCGCCTTGCCGAGGAAAAGCCCGACCTCATCTTGATGGACGTGGTGATGCCGGGCCAGAACGGATTTCAGCTCACCCGCAACATCACCCGCGACCCGCGCTTTGCTGGCGTGCCGGTGATCATGTGCACCAGCAAGAACCAGGAAACTGACAAGGTCTGGGGCATGCGCCAGGGCGCGCGCGACTACATCGTCAAGCCGGTCAACGGCGACGACCTGGTTGCCAAGATCAAGGCCTTCGACTGATCCATGGCCAACCGCGAAGCGCTGCGCGAACTGCAGGCCCGCCTGGCCGAACGGCTGCAACTGGCGCGCACGCAAGCGCGCCAGGTGTCGTGGTTGGCCGTGGAGTGCGCCGGGCAGGGCCTGCTGCTGCCGTTGCAGGGCGCGGGCGAGATTTTTTCGATGGCCACACTGATGCCCGTGCCGCACACCCAGCCCTGGTTCATGGGGGTGGCCAACCTGCGCGGCGGCCTGCACGGGGTGGTCGATCTGGCCACCTTCCTGGGTTTGCGCCCTGGCGTTGTGCTCGACGCCGTGCGCGAAGGCGCCAGCCTGCTGGCGTTGAACGCAGCGCTGGGTTCGCACAGCGCGGTGTTGGTCGACCGACTGGCCGGGCTGCGTGGCGCCGACCAAATGACAGTCCAAGATGACGACGACGACGACGGACGGCCGCGTCCGGCCTTCGCGGGCCCGCGCTGGTGTGACGCCGAGGGCCGCACCTGGCAGGAAATCGACCTGGGTGCCTTGGCTCGGCACGAACAGTTTTTGGGTATCGCGGCATGACCCTGGCGCACCTCGCCACCGGGCCGGCCCCTGCTAGCAACGGATGACAACGACATGAGCTTCCTTGACAGGATCAAAGGCACGGGCGGATCCAAGCCCGATGCCGCGCCCGAAGGCCGGGTCACGCTGCCCTTCGACGAGTTGGCGCAACCCGACAACGCCATGCAGGCCACGGCCCGATTCGGCGCGGGCGGCGACGACACCCGCCACGACACCCGCAGTGGTGGTGCCGATTCGTCGCTGTCGTCGATCATCTCCGAGGCTGCACCATCGGACACTGCGGGCGTTTTCGGCGCTGCGCGCGCCGGTGCGACCGTCGGCGGCGCTGCGCTGGGTTCGGGCCTGCCCGTGATCGGTGGCTGGTCCAGCGAGCGCCAGCAGCGGTTCCTGTCCGTGATGCTGGGACTGGGCCTGGCGGCCCTGCTGCTGACCTCGCTGCTGGCCGTCAACGCCGGCACGCGCAGCGCCGAGCAGATGACTGTTGCCGGCGACGCGAAGGTGCAGACGCAGAGGCTGGCCAAATCGGTGTCACAGGCCCTGTTGGGCAAGGCGCCCGCATTTACCGACCTGCGCGAAGGCAGCGATACCTTGACCCGCGACCTGCGCAGCCTGAAGTCCGGGGAGGGGCGCGTCGCCGCGGCGCCGGCGGCGCTGCAGGAACAGGTCGATGCCCTGCTGCCCCTGGTGGACAAGACCGAGAAAAATGTCGCCGTGTTGCTGAGCCAGCAAAAGACGCTGATCGAAGCCGGCGCCGCCCTGCGTGCCGTCAACCGCCAGGCCGCCGGCCTGCTGGAAGGTGTCGAGAGCCTGTCGTCGCTGAAGCTGCAGGCCGGTGCCGCGGCCGCCGAGATGGCAGTGCTGGGCCAGATGGCCACGCTGACGCAACGCATCGCGCGCGACGCCAGCGAGGTCCTTGACCCCGAAAGTGCCAACACCGACGCCGGCTCATTGCTGGTCCGCGACCTGGCTGCGTTCCGCGAGCTCGGCCAGGCGGTGCTGGCCGGCAACGCCGAGTTGCGCCTGCCGGGTCTGCGCGAACCCGCGTTGCGTGAGCGGCTGCAGCAATTGCTGGCGCAGCACGAGCAGATGCGCACTTCGGCCGCTGCCATCGTGGGCAACCTGCCCGTCCTGACGGCTGCGCGCGGCGCGCAAGCCGCTGTCATTGCCGACAGCGAGCCCTTGCGCCGCGGCTTGTACACGCTGGAGGCGGGCCTGCTCGAACGCGGTGGCATAGGCGGCTGGCGTCTGGCCGCAGCACTGCTGTCGGCCGGGCTGCTGGGTCTGGGTGCCTTCGGTTTGCTGCGCCTGTTCGTGCGCGATCAGGTTGCACGCTCCAGCGCCGCCGATCTGCAACGCCTGGAAGCCGAGCGGCAAGAGCGCGAAGCCAAGCGCGTCAACGACGCCAACCAGGCGGCCATTCTGCGTTTGATGAACGAGCTGCAGGCGGTCGCTGAAGGCGACCTCACGCAGCAAGCCACGGTGACCGAAGACATCACCGGCGCCATCGCCGACTCAGTCAATTACACCGTGGAAGAGTTGCGCGCCCTGGTCGAGCAGGTGCAAAACACGGTGACGCGGGTGACCGACACCACGGGCCAGGTCGAGCAGACCTCCACCGAGCTGCTGGCGGCCTCGACCGAGCAGTTGCGCGAGATCCGC
>JANOLY010000401.1:0-10586 GCA_031420055.1 Burkholderiales bacterium
TTTTTATTGTCTTTTTCTTTTTTTTTTTTCACCCGCTGGGCTTTGCGGGCCGGCGGGCCCCGGGGGGGGGGTATGGCCACCCCCGCGGCCAGGGCGTCTTGCACTTCCTTGGGCATGCCAAAGAGCATGGGCGTGCCGAAGATGCCCGGCGCGATGGTCATGTTGCGTATGCCGTTGCGCGCCAGGTCGCGCGCAATGGGCAGGGTCATCCCGACGACGCCGCCCTTGCTGGCGGCGTAGGCGGTCACGCGGACCTGTGCGCCGATCCGTGCCGCCTTGGTCTGCTCGGTTCGCTCAGGCCGGATCTTCCGGATCAAGGGGCGCAAGGACTTGTCCCGCAAGGCGCAGCGCCGCCGCCTCGAGCAGCGGCACGGCGAGATGGCCGCGGGTCAGCGCGGCGGCGAGGGTGGACATGTCACGCACGTACTCGTGAATCATGAAGTTGCGTAGTTGCCGGCACTCGACCCACTCGGTGGCCGAACCGATCCAGCCAAGCCGCTCAGCACGCGCCAGATTGTCGATGGCCGGGCCGACGGGTTCGGAGAGCCAGGCCAGGATCGCAGGCAGGAGCTTGTCGCCCATGGTGTCTTGCAACCGACCAAAGCGGGCTACGAATGCATCCACGCGCTCGGCGAGTTCGATGTCGTGGCGCAATGTGCCCGCGCGCTCGGCGTTCATCGGCACCGCAAAGACGCGGCCGTCGGTGATGCGCAGCAGCGCTGCCTCGGCAAGCACGGTTTCTGCAAGGAATGTCAGCCGGTCACCAGGCGGCTGGCGCCTATCGCTTGCGCTGCTCACAGCGCAATGCCCTCCAGGCGTGCGGCGCGGATCAGCGGGGTCTCGATGCTTTGCGGATCGGTGACCAGCACGTCAATCTTGCGCTCGCCGATGGCCATTTGAAGCCTGGCGCCGGCGCGCAGCGACACCGACAGCTTGTCCGGCGTGGGTTCCGGCAATTCAATCAGCAGATCGATGTCGCCGCCGCGCAGATCGTCCCTCGTCCGTGAACCGAACAGCTTGACGCGCGCGTTGACTCCCGCAACTTCGGTCGTTACTCGCCGGATTGCCGCGGCTTCGAGTGGAGTGATTCGCATGCGACCGGATTCTAAGGATTGTCCGACCGCGAGTTCTCAGCCGTGGGGTAACTGTGCACTGGCGACGCGTGCGCAGCCCGCGGTCCTTACTTCGGCGCCAGCCGAATCGCCCCGTCCAGCCGGATCACTTCGCCGTTGAGCATGTCGTTTTCGATGATGTGTTTGACCAGCTTGGCGTAGTCGGCCGGCGTGCCCAGGCGGCTGGGGAACGGCACGCCGGCGGCCAGGGCGTCTTGCACTTCCTTGGGCATGCCGAAGAGCATGGGTGTGCCGAAGATGCCCGGCGCGATGGTCATGTTGCGTATGCCGTTGCGCGCCAGGTCGCGCGCAATGGGCAGGGTCATGCCGACGATGCCGCCTTTGCTGGCGGCGTAGGCGGCCTGGCCCATCTGGCCGTCGTAGGCGGCCACGCTGGCGGTGCTGATGAGCACGCCGCGCTCGCCTGTCGCCTCGGGCGTGTTCTTGGCCATGGCCTCGGCGGCCAGGCGGATCATGTTGAAGCTGCCAATGAGGTTGACGGTGATGGTCTTGCTGAAGGTGGACAGCGGGTGCGCGCCTTCCTTTCCCACCGTTTTCACCGCCGGGGCGATGCCGGCGCAGTTGACCAGACCCATGAGCCGACCCAAGGCCGCGGCCGCGGCCACCACGGCCTGGCCGTCGGCTTCCTGGCTCACGTCGCAGCGAATGAAGCGGCCGCCAATGGAATCGGCCACCGCCTGCCCGGTCTGCTCTTGCAGGTCGGCCACGACCACGGTGGCGCCGTTGGCGGCCAGCATGCGCGCGGTGCCTTCGCCCAGCCCGGATGCGCCGCCGGTGACGATGAAGACTTTGTTCGCTATGTCCATGGTGCTCCGAGATTGCGCGATGTGCGCCTAAGGTACAGTGATGTGAGGAGGGCTCCGGCCATGACGGAAAACGTCGAAAACCTGATCGTTGAACACCTGCGTCACATCCGTGGCCGGGTGGACCGCATTGCCGAAGACATGGGCGATCTGAAGCACCGCATGTCGAGCCTGGAATCGGCGATGGTGCTCGTCAAGCGCGAAGTGTCGGCGGGCGATGAGACCGACGCACGCCAGCAAGTGGCGCTGGACCGGTTGTTGGACCGCATCGACCGGATCGAACGCAGGTTGGACCTGATCGTCACCTGAAACGCGCCGTGCAGGCTCAGCCGTTCAACGCCGCCATGACCCGCGCCGTGATCTCGTCCACCGTCCCCGTGCCACTGATGCGTGCGCAGCGCGGCGCCAGCGCTTCGCCGGTTGTGGCCCAGGCGGCGTAGTAGTCGACCAGTGGGCGCGTCTGGCGCTGGTACACGTCAAGCCGCTTGCGCACGGTCTCTTCCTTGTCGTCGTCGCGCTGGATCAAGGGCTCGCCGGTCACGTCGTCTTGGTCTTCCACCTTGGGCGGGTTGTACTTGACGTGGTAGCTGCGGCCGCTGGCCATGTGCAGGCGCCGGCCGCTCATGCGTTCGATGATGGCCTCGGCAGGCACGTCGATCTCGAGCACCACTTCGAGCTTGACGCCGGCGTCCTTCATGGCGTTGGCCTGCGCGATGGTGCGCGGGAAGCCGTCGAACAGAAAGCCGTTCTGGCAGTCAGCTTGCAGCAGGCGTTCCTTGACCAAGCCGATGATGATGTCGTCGCCGACCAGGCCACCGGCGTCCATCACTTGCTTGGCCGCCAGGCCCATCGCAGTGCCGGTTTTCACGGCTGCACGCAGCATGTCGCCGGTGGATATTTGCGGAATCCCGAAGCGCTGGCAGATGAAGGTGGCCTGTGTGCCCTTACCGGCACCCGGCGCCCCCAGAAGTATCAGTCGCATCGCTGTCCTTGGCTGTCTCGTTGTAGTGCGCTGGCACTGGGCAGGCCTGCTGGTCGCAGACTGTCTCCGAATGAGAATAGCACGCGATACCTGGCGGCTGGCTTACCCTGAAGACCACAGCGCGCGCACGCGTTCCAGGTCTTGCGGCGTGTCCACACCGGGCCCCGGGGGCTGGTCGCTGACGTGTACGGTGATGTGCAGGCCGTGCCACAGCACGCGCAGTTGTTCCAGCGATTCGATCTGCTCCAGCGGTGAAGGCGGCAGCGCCGGGAAGCCGCGCAGAAAGCCGGCGCGGTAGGCGTACAGGCCGATGTGGCGCAGCGGTGCGGGCTGGGGCAGGGCGCTGATGCCCTGGGCATGGCCGTCGCGCCACCAGGGCAGCGGGGCGCGGCTGAAGTACAGCGCGCGGCCGGCGGCGTCGAGCACGACTTTCACGACGTTGGGGTTGGTGTAGTCGTCAACCCGGTCCAGCGCGTGCGCGGCGGTGCTCATGACGCAGTCACTGCGTTGCACCAGCAGCTCGGCGCAGGCGCGCACCAGCGCCGGCTCGATGAGGGGTTCGTCGCCCTGCACGTTGACGACCACATCGTCGCCGTCCAGGCCCAGCAGGGCACAGGCTTCGGCCAGGCGGTCGCTGCCGCTGGGGTGGTCGGTGCGCGTCAACACGCAGGCCACGCCGTGCAGGGCGCAGGCTTGTTGGATGCGAGCGTCGTCTGCGGCCACGACGACACGCTCGGCACCACTGGCAGCGGCACGTTCGGCCACGCGCACCACCATGGGCTTGCCGGCGATGTCGGCCAGCGGCTTGTCGGGCAGCCGGGTGGAGCCCAGGCGGGCGGGAATCAGGACCGTGAAGGACACCGGTGTGCCCGGTCAGGCGTCAGAGAAGCGGTTCTCGGTGCTGCGCGCTTCGCCCTCCAGCATCAAGGGGATGCCGTCACGGATGGGGAAGGCCAGCCGGTCGGCGGGGCACAACATTTCGGTCGGGCGCAGCAGCTCGTCGCGCAGCATCTCTAGCGGCCCCTTGCACACGGGGCAGACCAGCAGGTCAATGAGTCGGTGGTCCATGGTCAGGCCGGTGGCGGTGGCGGTGGCGGCAGCAGGGCAATCAGCGCGCGAACCAGTTCCGCGGGCAGGGTGAAGTCTAGCGGGACGACCCAGACGCGCTCGGTGCCGGGCGCGCCCGGTTGCAGTTTCACGGCGTCCTTCTCGGTCACGACCACGTGCTGTGCCAGACCTACCGGCCACGGCAATGGGTCGAACTTCGCGTGGTCGGGCAGCGGCAGTCGGTCCAGGCGCAAACCGGCTGCTTCGAGCATGGCGAAGAATTTCTCTGGCGCAGCCAGACCCGCTGCGGCAAGCACCGTGTGTCCCCGCAGTTCGCTGATGGCACGGGCGGCGTGGCCGTCACCGCGCCACCACGCCGCCAGCGGCCACGCCAGCCCCAGTGCGCGCGTGGCCAGCGCGCCGGGTAGGGGCGTGCTGGCGCACGTGCCGCTGTACAGCACGAATGCGTTTACGCGCGGCTGTGCCGGCAAGGGCTGGCGCAGCGGCCCGGCGGGCAGCAGCAAACCGTTGCCGACGCCGCGGTCGTCGAAGACCACGAGTTCGGCCACACGGGCCAGCGCATGGTGCTGCAAGCCGTCGTCGGACACCAGCACATCCACGCCGGCGTGCGCTGCGCACAGCGCGCGCGCTGCGGCCACGCGGTCGGCGCCCACCCACACGGGCACACCTGTGCGCTGGTGGATGAGCAGGGGCTCGTCGCCCACAGCGGCAGCGTCGCAGTCCGGTCGCACTTCGAGGATCGACTTGCTGTGCCGCCCGTAGCCACGCGACAGCACGCCCGGGCGGCGCCCGGCCGCTTGCAGCGCTTGCACCAGCGCCATCACCGTGGGCGTCTTGCCAGCGCCGCCGACGACCAGGTTGCCCACCACGATCACGGGCACGGGAGCCGCCTCTGCGGCCACTGTAGAGCGGTGCAGCCACGCCAAGGCACGGTAAAGCCACGACAGCGGCCGCAGTGCCTGCGCCAAGGGCGTGGGGCTCGCGCGCCACCAGTGCGCCTGCAAAGTGGCCGCAGCGCGAGCAGCCAGGCCTGAGAGCCCCGCCACGGCGCGGTTTCAGCGCGCGGCCGGGCCGGGCGCCTGGGCCGCTGTCTGGGCCGCAAAAGTCAGCCGCGACAGGCCGGCGCGGCGCGCGGCGTCAAGTACGTTGACCACCGCCTGGTGGGCGGCCAGGGCGTCGGCCGAGATGATGACCATGGTGTCGGGCTTGCCAGCGGCGGCGGCGGCCAGCTCGATGGTCAGCCGGTCGACACTGCGGCCATCGACTGCCTTGCGGTTGATGGCGTAACGCCCGTCGTTGGACACGGCCACGATGATTTCACCGGGCCTGGCCTTGGACGCTTCGGCATCGGCCGAAGGCAGGTTGACCTGCAGCTCGGTGAAGCGCGAATAGGTGGTCGACAGCATCAGAAAGATCAGCACCACGAGCAGCACGTCGATGAACGGGATCAGGTTGATCTCCGGCTCTTCGGGGCGGCGGCGGCTGAATTTCAAGGGCGGCGTCTTGGCTGATCAGGGCGGGTTGGTGCCGCGCACTGCGAAGCGCATGAGGTGCGGCACCATGCGCTCGGCGGCCAGTTCCAGCGTGAGCTGGAAGGAATCGACCCGGCCGCGGAAGTGGCGGTAGAACATCAGCGCCGGGATGGCGATCACCAGTCCGAACGCGGTGTTGTACAGGGCGATGGAGATGCCATGCGCCAGCATTTGCGGGTTGCCGGCAGCGCCCGTGTTGGGCGCTTGCGAGCCGAAGATCTCGATCATGCCCACGACGGTGCCGAACAGACCCAGCAAGGGTGCTGCCGAAGCGATGGTGCCCAGCGGCGTGAGATAGCGTTCCAGGCCATGCACGGCGGTGCGCCCGGCGTTCTCGAAGGCCTGGCGCAAGGCGGTCTCGGTCAGGCGCGGTTCTGCGCCCACGGTGCGCAAGCCAGCGGCCAGTACGCCGCCCAGCACCGAGCTGTCGCTGAGCTTGCTCACCACATCGGCGGGGGGCAGGCTGGTGCGTGTGACGGCCATGACTTCGTCCAGCAACGACGGTGGCGTCACGACGCTGGTGCGCAGGTGGTAGAAGCGTTCGATGACCAGCGCCAGCGCCACCACCGAACAGAAAATCAAGGGCCAGATCGGCCAACCAGCGGCTTGTATGATCGAAAGCAAGGTGTTCCCGCGTGGCGACCGGCGCCTGTGGGGGGCGATTATGGCTGACGCCCGAGAGCGTTTTTCAGGCCCGTTTTGTGCCCGGCACTTCGGCGCCACAAGGTGTCCACCGTTTCTGTGGACAACTCTGTGGGCAACCCGGGTCGAATCGTGCAAAGCCCGCGTCAATTCAGGCCAGCCCTTGGTTTGCTGATTTTTGAGGCAGCGTTTTTCGCATGCAAATCAAGCACTTGCACGATCATGACAGCGCCGTGACACGACGCTCGAGGCTGCCGACGAGAGTTGCCGCGATTGTGGAGTTCCCCACCGCCCCGGACGGCCATGGCCATCGCTGCTGACCCCGCCATCACGCCCCTGGCACGCGCCCCGTGGGGCGTGGCCGCCCTGCTGCTGGCCACCGCAGACGCACTGGCGGCACGTTTTGGCGCGGTCACGGTGCGCGGCGAGCTGTCGGGCCTGTCGCGACCGGCCAGCGGCCATGTCTACTTCTCGCTGAAGGACAGCAACGGCGCCGCGGCCTTGCTGCGCTGCGCAATGTTCCGCCGTGCCGCCAGCCTGGTCGACTTCGTGCCTGCCGACGGCCAGCAAGTCGAACTGCACGGCCGGCTGGGCGTGTACGACGCGCGCGGCGAGTTGCAAATGGTGGTCGAAGCCATGCAGCGCGTGGGTGCGGGCACGCTGTACGAAGAGTTCTTGCGCCTGCGTGCGCGCTTGCAGGCGCTGGGGCTGTTCGAGGCCGCGCGCAAGCGGCCCATCGCTGCCTTTCCGGTGGCGCTGGGCGTCGTGACCTCGCTGGGTGCGGCGGCCCTGCACGACGTGCTCAGCACGCTGCAGCGGCGCTCGCCGCAGGTGCGGGTGGTCGTCTACCCCAGCCTGGTTCAGGGGGCCGACGCGCCGGCCGCGCTGGTGGCTGCCATCACGTGGGCCGGCCAGCGGCGCGAGGTCGACACGCTGCTGCTGGTGCGCGGCGGCGGCTCGCTGGAAGACCTCTGGGCCTTCAACGACGAGCGTGTCGTGCGCGCCGTGGCCGCCTGCCCGATGCCGGTGGTGTGCGGCGTGGGCCACGAGACCGACATCAGCCTGTGCGACTTGGCCGCCGACCTGCGCGCACCCACGCCCACCGCGGCGGCCGAGCAGGCCGCACCCGCCCGCGCCGATGCACTGGCGCTGCTGGCCGCACGGCAGTCCGCCGTGCAACGCGTGCTGTCGCGCGCCGTTCAAGCACAGGCCCAGCGCGTGGACCACCTGGCCTTGCGCCTGGGCCAGCCGGCACGCGCGGTGCTGGGCCAGCGCGAACGCTTGAGCGGCCTGGGCCACCGCCTGCAGCAGGCCTTGGCGCAGCGCCGAGCCCGCCATGCCGACGAGCCGGCGCGGTTGTGGACGCGTTTGCAGCGCGCGTTGCAGGCCCAGCTGCAGCGCTGCGGCCTGCAAGCAGACGCCGCGCAAGAGCGGCTCAAGGCGCTGGACCCGCAGCGCGTGCTGCAGCGTGGCTATGCCTGGGTCGAAGCCGCCGACGGCAGGCCAGTGGTGTCGGCGCGCGCCCTGCATGCCGGCCAAGCGGTGCGCGCCGTCTGGGCCGACGGCCATGCGCAGGCGCAGATCGTCGCGGTGCAAGCCCTGCCACCCCGTCAGGCCAGTGACTGATGCCTACAATCTTTGCCTGAACCCAAACCCCCAAGGACCGCACCATGGAACACACCCTGCCCAGCCTGCCCTATGCCATCGACTCGCTGGCGCCGCACTACAGCCGCGAGACGCTGGAGTTCCACCACGGCAAGCACCACAACGCCTATGTGGTGAACCTGAACAACCTGCAAAAGGGCACCGAATTTGAGGCCATGGCGCTGGAAGACATCGTGCGCAAGGCCAGCGGGCCGGTCTACAACAACGCCGCGCAAATCTGGAACCACACCTTCTTCTGGAACTGCATGAAGCCCGCCGGCGGCGGCGAGCCCAGCGGCGCACTGGCCTCGGCCATCAACGCCAAGTGGGGCTCGTACACGGCCTTCAAGGAAGCCTTCACCAAGTCGGCGGTCGGCAACTTCGGTTCGGGCTGGACCTGGCTGGTCAAGAAGGCCGACGGCAGTGTGGACATCGTCAACACGGGTGCTGCAGGCACGCCGCTGACCAGCGCCGACAAGGCCTTGCTGACCGTGGACGTGTGGGAACACGCCTACTACATCGACTACCGCAACATGCGCCCGAAGTTCGTCGAGGCCTTCCTCGACAAGCTGGTGAACTGGGGCTTTGCCGAGGCGAACTTCGCCTGATTCCCCGTGGCGCGGGCCTGCCCCGCGCCCCGACTTGCCTGCCTTAGTTGCCGAAGGGCCCGCCGCGGATGCGGCTGCCGGCCTGCAAGCCGCGCTTGGCGAACCAGCCCTTGTTCATCTCCAGGGCAAAGCGCACCGGCTTGGCAGAGCAGTGCGACTCGTCAGCGCGCGGCTGCATTTCGGCGATGTTGACGATGCTGCCGTCGTCGGCGATGAAGGCAATCGACAGCGGCAGCAAGGTGTTGCGCATCCAGAAACAGCGCATGCCGCTGTCGCGGTTGACAAACAGCATGCCCTCGTTGGTGCCCATCTCGGTGCGCATCATCATGCCGATGGCCTGCTGTGTGGGCGTGACCGCCAGTTCGGCCTTGATCACGTGCATGCCGGCCATTAGCTGCGCCGTTTCCAGCTTGGGCTGTGGGCCGTCCTGGGCCTGTGCCAGTGGCCCGGCCAGAGCCCAGGCTGCAAGGACGGTCAAGACGATGGAGCGGGCTTTGATGAATGTCATGGTGGCTGAAGAGGTGGCGGCCTAGATTACCAGCACGCCACCCGGCTGCGGGTGCAGACGGGCGCTGCCGCCATGACCACCACTGCCCTTGACACCCCGGCCCCGCTGGCCGTGCTTGATGACCCGGTTGAGCAGGGCCGCTTCACGCAATGGGTGGTGGGCGCAGCCGGTGAACGCCTGGCGGAGTCGGCCTTGCAGCTCTCGGGCCTGCACTGTGCGGCCTGCGCGGGCTTGATCGAACAGGCCTTGGAATCGGTGGATGGCGTGCAATCAGCCGTCGTCAATGCCGCCGCCCAGCGTGCCAGTGTGCGCTGGGACCCCGCGCGCACCCGTGCCTCGGCGTTGATCGAGGCCGTGCGCCGCGCCGGCTATGGCGCCGTGCCCGACGCCGCGGCGCCTGCGCGCGCGCTGCGCCAGGCCGAGCACCGCCAGGCGCTGTGGCGCTTGTTCGTGGCCAGCTTTTGCGCCATGCAGATCATGATGATGGCCACCCCCAGCTACGTGGCCGGGCCGGGCGAGCTGGCGCCCAACCTGCGCCAACTGCTCAACTGGGGCAGCTGGCTCTTGGCGCTGCCGGTGATGTTGTTCAGCGCCGGCCCGCTGCTGGCCGGCGCCTGGCGCGGACTGCGGGCGCGGCGCATGGTCATGGACGTGCCGGTGGCGTTGGCCCTGTTGATCACCTTTGTGGCCAGCACGGGCGCCACCTTCAGCCCCAGCGGGGTTTTCGGGCACGAGGTCTACTTCGACTCGCTGACCATGTTCGTGAGCTTTCTGCTCGGCGCGCGTTACGTTGAACTGCTGGCACGCCACCGTGCTGCCCAGACGCTGGAGCAGGCCCTGGCCCGCCTGCCCGAGGTGGCGCTGCGCTTGCGTGAGGACGACACCACCGAGCCGGTCAGCGTGCAGCGGCTGCAAGCCGGTGACCGCGTGCGCGTGCCGGTGGGCCAGGCCTTTGCCGCCGATGGCGTGGTGCTGTGCGGGCACACCTTGGCCGACGAGTCGCTGCTGACGGGCGAATCGGCGCCCGTGCACAAGGCCCTGGGCGCAGAACTCGTGGCCGGCAGCATCAATGTCGGCGCGCCGGTGGACATGACCGTGCTGCGTGTGGGTCAGGACACGCGCTTCGAAGCCATCGTCTCGATGATGCGCAGCGCGATGAGCCAGCGCCCCGCATCGGCACGTGTGGCCGACCGCTGGGCCGCCCCCTTCCTGTGGGCCGTGCTGCTGCTGGCGGCAGGCGCAGCGGCGGTGTGGAGCGTGCTCGACCCGTCGCGTGCGGTGTGGGTGGCCGTGTCGGTGCTCATCGTCACGTGTCCTTGTGCCTTGTCGCTGGCCGCACCCGCCACGCTGGTGGCGGCAGCACGCGGCTTGGCGCGGCGCGGCGTGAAGCTGCAGAACCTGGACGCCATCGAGCCCCTGGCGCGTGCCGATCACTTTTTTTTCGACAAGACCGGCACCCTCACCGAAGACCCATTGCAATTGCGCGAGGTGGTGCTGAGCCGGGCCGCGTCAGCCTATCTGCCCGACGAGCGCCAGGCGCTGCAACGGGCGGCTGCTCTGGCGCGGCATTCGCTGCACCCGGTGGCCCGGGCGATCGCCGCGGCGGCACCCAGCGATGCGCCGGCCACCACGTGGCGCTGGACGGCTGTGCAGGAGCTGCCTGGGC
>JANOLY010000402.1:0-3048 GCA_031420055.1 Burkholderiales bacterium
CCTGAGCCTGAACCCGCAGCGGGTGTGGGTGGACTGCCTGGCCTTCGAGCAGCTGGCTGACAGCGTCGGCATGCCGGGCGCGACGGCATTGGCCACCGCGTTGCCACCCACCCTGCGAGCCGCCGCCGAACGTGCCCAGGCCCTGTACGGTGGCCCTTTCCTGCACGGCAGCGACGACGAGGCTTGGCAGCTGGTGTACCGCTCACGGTTGGCCAGCAAGTTCAAACGCATGGTCACGCTGCTGGCACAAGCCGCCACCGCACGGGGTGACGGTGCGGCGGCGCGCGCCTTGCTGGAGCGCGGCCTGGAATTCGACCCCTTGGCCGAAGACCTCGTGCGCGACCTCATGCGCGAACTCATCGCCGCCGGCGAGACGGCCGCCGCGCTGACCGTGTTTGAACGCTGCCGGCTGGCTGTCGCGCAGCGCCTGGGTGCTCATCCTTCCCCTGCCACGCTGAGCCTGCAGGCCCAGGCGTTGGCGCATTCACGCGAGGGAGGCCCGCCGGCATAGGGGGGAGGCCACTGCGGCGGCCATCGGTATGGCTTTCGTAATCGGATGCGGTCTAGGCTAAGCCACGAACTCGCTGGAGCCTTCTGCCATGAACTACATCGCCGCTTTGCCCAAGTGTCTGCGCAATCTGACTAGGCGCCTGGCTGCAGCCGGGGCACTGCTCGGCAGCGCACCCGCGTGTCTGGCCTTCGGCGGTGTGGGGTTCGTGCCTGAGTGCGCGTCCTTCACCACCTGCAGCGCGGAAGTCGCCAGCAGCGTGTTCTGGAACGTGCGCCGCGAGGTCAGCAATATCCAGCCCGGTTTCATCATGCCGACCGATCTGGTGGCAGGTGTCACCGTGTACCGGGGCCAGCGCAATGTGGCGACCACCGCGGCGCTGCTGGAGGGCAGCGGCGGCGGCGGGCCGTTGCCTGGCGTCACAAGCTATTTTTTCCGAGCCGCCACTGCCAGGGCGCAGAGCGACTTTGCCGTCAACCGCGTTGGCACCGACATGAGCCGCAGCGTCGACGGCGCGTTCACCAACGGCAACGGCAACGCCAGAGTCAGTCTGGACACCCATGCCGAAGCCAGCAGCGCCTGGCGCGACGTGCTCAGCTTCAGTGGCAGTGGCCACTTCCGCGGCGTGGTCGCCATCCACGGCAGTTCAAGCCTTGGGGCGGCGGGGCTCTTCGACTCGTCGTATGTGTTCAGCGCCGCGCCGGGCTATGCCGACTGGTTCTACGACCTGCGTGTCTGGGACGTCACCAATCTGTCGATTTCCGAAGACTTTGAGCTCGGTGGCCCCACTGCCGTCGGCCGTGCCAGGGTGAGCGGCGTCAACGAAGTGCGCTCGAACCTGGCCAGCCTGGCGGCGCTGGACTTCGACTTCGCCAGTGGCGTGTCTTACGTGCTAACGGCAGAGTTGCGCGCCACCTCGTTCGACGGACGCGAGATCCATCTCTACAACACGGCGCGGCTGCAGGACGTGGTGTTGACGGGTGGCGCCACGGTCACGTCGCTGTCTGGCCACGACTACCTGGCGCCGGTGCCAGAGCCACAGCCGGCGGCGATGCTGGTTGCCGGGCTGGCAGCGCTGGCGTTGTGGTCGCGGCGCCGCAGCGCGCGCACTTGAGCCGTGCCCACGTCCGATACGGTCAGCCAGCGCGCCCGCCCAGGCCGCTGCGGGCCGGGTGGGTGGATGGCTCGGGTGATTGCGCTCAGCCTGATGCTCGGGCTGTCGGCTTGCGGCGGTGGCTCGGACACCGATGCGCAGCAAGAGCAAGCGCCACTGCCACCGCCGTCGCCCACGACGGGCGACTTCAAGCTGCTGCCGGCTCGGATAGGCCTGCCGGTAGGCGCTCAGGGCGCGATGTGGGCTCTGCACGCGCCGGGCGCGTTGACCTGGACGTCGAGCAACCCGGCAGTGGCCAGCGTGGACAGCACGGGTCTGGTCACGGCGCTGGCCGCGGGCAGCGCCGTCATCAGCGCCGTCAGCAGCACCACCTCGGTTGCGCTCACCACCACGGCGGCCGTCAAGGTGCATGGCGTCAGCGACACCACCGCCGTTGCGTTGATCGACCAGGCCCTGGCGCAAAACCGCATCTCGGCCGAGCAGGCGCTGATCTACCGCGTTTTTGCGAGCCGTGGCGACGCCCGCCTGCCGGCCGAATATGACGGCGCACCACAGGCCGCCCCCAGCCACCTGCTGATGCGCGAAGTGTCGGGCCGGCTGGCCAGCCTTTCGCAGGCCGGGCAGGACATCCTGCTGCCCTTTGTGGTGCCGCCGATCTATGGCCAAAGCTGGCACGCGCAGCAGCTGGGCCTGCGTGCGGAGGTGGGTGCGGGCCAGGGCCAGGCTGCTGGTGCACAGGCCAGGGCGCGAGCGCTGTCTGCGGGCGCGGGCGCAGGTGTCAAGCCACTGTTCTTCAACGTGAACTGCGCGCGGGATGCCGTGCCGAGCATCTGGGTGCGACGCACCACGGCCCACTTCAACATCTACACCATGAGGACTCTCGGTGGCCCCGGTCTTTTCGGTGCCCAAGGCGACATCCGGGCGGAGAAGGTTTCAGAGGCGCTGGCAGCAGTCATCGAAGACGTTTACACATCGCTGACGGGTGTGCTGCAGCGCTTCCCCATCAGCGACGCCAGCCTGGCCTGCAACGGGGGCGATGGCGCCTACGACATCTACGTGCTGGGCTGGTCGCAGGCCGGCACGGTGGCCGAAGTCACCACCTACCCCGGTGCCTGCGAAAACTCGGCCTCGTACATGTCGGTGAATTCGCTGCACAACTACTTCAACGGCGTGGTCCAGCAGCCGGCCAGCGCCGAGCAGCGGCGCAAGGTCAAAAGCATGGTGGCGCATGAGCTGATGCACGCGCTGCAGTTCACCGTTGACCGCCGCGCGGCCTGCGACGAATACGAGTGGATCGATGAAGCCTCGGCGCAATGGGCCACCGACCATGTCGACCCAGGCTACAACCAGGAAGACGGCTTCTACAAGCTCAGCACCGCGGGCACCCGCACTGGCGAGCACCTGCTGCGCTTTCTGGGCAGCGACC
>JANOLY010000403.1:0-1935 GCA_031420055.1 Burkholderiales bacterium
ATCGGGTAGGCGCTGCGGGTCAAATCGCGGACCGCTGCCAGCTGCTCGGCGCTGAACCCCAGCTCCGAACCTGCAGCCGGGTGCCGCAGCGCCGCCAGATGCAAGAAGTCGTCGTCATCCAGCAGGTTCAGCCCCTGCAACGCCCCGCGAAACAGTTGACTGCAACTCTCCAGAATCTTCTCGAATACCGGCTGCGCATCGGACATCGATCCTGCAATCACCTGCAGAACGTCCGAACTCGCCTTCTGCTGCTCCAGCGCCTCCTTGGTCTCGTTGAACAGCCGCACGTTCTCGATGGCAATCACCGCCTGGTCGGCGAAGGTCTGCAGCAGCTCCACCAGATGCTGCGCAAAGGACCCCGGCTCGCGCCGGGTGACGCTGATCATGCCAATTAGCTGCCTGCCACGCAGAAGCGGGCAGAACAGCATGCTGCGGTAGCCACGCAGGCGGGCCAGGTCGCGCACGCTGACCCCGACCAGGGCCTCGTCCTCGGTGTCGGTGACGCGCACCACCTTGCCCTCGCGCAGGGGCGCTGCCACCGGCACGTGGGCCAACGGCCTGGGAAACGACGCCTTCAGCGCGTCGTCCGCGGCCGGGTTTGTCGGTGTGAAGGCCACCAGATGCGCCTGGTCGTCGAAGATTCGGAACACGGCGGTCGAGAAGCCGCCGATGAGGCGGTTCGAGCTGTTGGCAATGGCCTCGAACACCGGCTGCACGTCCGACGGCGAGCTGGCGATGACCTTCAGGATCTCGGCGGTGGCGGTCTGCCGCTCCAATGCTTCCTGGGTCTCGTTGAACAACCGAACGTTCTCGATGGCGATGACTGCTTGCCGCGCAAACGTCTCCAGCAACGTGACCGCCGCCGCAGGGAACTGGCCGGGCGCCTGGCGGGCCACCCCGATGGTGCCGATGGCCTGTCCATCGTGCAGCAGGGGCACGGAGAGGATGCTGCGAAAGCCGATCTGCTGCGCAGTGGCTTTGTGGCTGTAGCCGGGCTCGGTCTGGACGTCGGGGATCTGCACCGGCGCGCGCTCGGTGATGGAGCGACGCGCCTGCGGCGGAGCGTCATCCAGCGCCATCGGAAAGCGGCTGCGCAGCAATGCCTCGCGCTCGGCTGTGATGCCATCGACGCCCATCAGGTGAAGCTGGCCGCCCGCCACGCGCGAGGTCATGCCCAAATCAGCCCGGCACAGCACACGCGCGCGCTCGGCGATGGCCTGGAACACAGGCGCCACGTCAGTGGGCGATTCACTGATCACAGCCAGGATGTCGGCGGTGGCCGTCTGGCGTTCCAGCGCCTCCTGCGTCTCCTTGAACATCTTCGCGTTCTGGATCGCGATCACCGCCTGGTCGGCGAAGGTCTCCACCAACGCAATCTCCCGGGTAGTGAACGGGGCCCACTGGCGCTGCGCAAACGACCGCACGATGTAGAACGCACCCGCGGCGCGTTCCTGGATGATCATGGGCGCGACGACGACCGCATAATTGCCGATCCGGTCAACCAAGCGTCGCACGGGCCTCGGCACGTCCACGCCATTCAATGCGTCGGCATAGTGCATGACCTGGCGCCGCTGCAACGCTTCCCCGATGATGGTCCGCTCGAGAGGCTGCGGCACGTAGTTCTCCGCAGCCTTCAAGCCCAAGGCGCCGCGCACGGCTCCGATGTGAACCAGCGAGGCGTCGTCCAGCGTCAGCACGCTCAGGTCGGTGCAGGCGATCAGGCGCTCACAACTCGACAGGATCTTGTCAAACACCGGCGCGGCATCGGCCACCGAGCTGCTGATGACCGCCAGCACCTCGCTCGTCGCCGTCTGGCGCTCCAGCGCCTCCTTGGTCTCGTTGAACAGCCGCACGTTCTCGATGGCAATCACCGCCTGCCGCGCAAACGTCTCCAGCAACGTGACCGCAGCATCAGGGAACTGGCCGGGCGCCTGA
>JANOLY010000404.1:0-13910 GCA_031420055.1 Burkholderiales bacterium
AAAACCACGGCCTTGTTCGCCGGCGCGGGCGGCCTCGACGGCGGCGTTCAGGGCCAGGATGTTGGTCTGGAAGGCGATGCCGTCGATGACGCCGATGATGTCGCCGATCTTTCGGCTGCTGGTGCTGATGCCTTGCAGCCAGGCTGAATTGCATGGCACTCAACTTGGCCATCAGGCTGGTTTGGTCACCGGGCTTGAGTGTGATGGGCGCCGACAGGTCACCGGCCGCCACGCGGGTGGCCACCGCAGTGGCTTCGCGCGGGTCAGCACCCAATTCGCGCTTCAAACCGCGCGCCACGGCAAAGCCGCCCGCCAGGCCCACCAGCAGCGTCAGTGCAGCCAGCACCGCCAACTGCAGCTTGGCGCGCGCGCCGCCGGCCTGAGCTTGTGCCACGTTGTTCGCCGTGATCTTGCGCACATCACTCACCAGGGCAGCGATTTCCGTCTCCGCCACCACTTGCAGCTTTTCGACTTCGCCCACCAGGGCAAAGGCCTCGGGATGCCGGCTCTCGGCGATGGCCTTGAAGATGACATGCAGCTTGGCCCCGAAAGCCGATTGCGCCGTGTCGATCGCGCCCAGACGGCGCTCCAGTGCAGCGTAGGTCTGCACGACCTCGGGGTCGTCGTCGGTTTTGGCCTTGAGCACATCGGCCAGCGCCGCTTTGATGGCTGTGTCAGCCACGGCAGAGAGTCTGTTGAACTCCTTGACGGCAGCCTCGAATTGGGCAGGCGCTTGCGGCTCGTTGGCGCGCATCGCGTACGAGGCGCGCAGCGCCCTCTCGTACTCGATGGCCTCGTCCATCAGGTTGCCGTCGATCTCGCCGGCCCGCACCAGGATGGACATGTCCCCGGTGCCCATGTCCGACAGTTCCTGGGCCAGCCAGAACAAGGAGCTCATCGCCACGCAGGTGACTGCCACCATACCGATCAGCGGTATGCCGGCCAGCGCCATGAGCTTGCGGTTGAGGGTGGCAAGGTTGAAGTAGGTCATCGTACTTTCCTGTGTCACTTGGTCTGGGATGGGCCAGCCGCGGCGAGACGCCGTGAATGGCCTTCGGTAACCCCCCATATTGGTCGGCGAAAGATGAATCTTGAGTTTCCGGTGGCGGTGCTGCTGCAATGCAGCTTGGCACCACCGGCAGCCCCAGGGCGTTGCGGCTCAGGCCGCCTGGCCGACCGCGCCTGGCAGCAAGCCTCGCGCCGGTTCGGCCACGCGCGGCCACAGCGGGCGCAGCACCTGGCGGTAGGTCAGCGCCGTCATGTCCATGGCCCCGGTGCCGGGTGCCGACACGTACAGGATCTCGCGCGCCAGCGGTGCAAAACCCGCGTGAAAGTGCTGGGTGGACTTGACCACCAGCGCCCGCGGCCGCGTCGGTGCGTTGCCGGCCACGCTGAAGCAGTCGGGGTGGAAGGTCTGGATACGGTGGTCGTTGACGACCACGTCCAGCGCGGTGGCGTCGGCCGGCCCGCCGATGCGCAGCCAGGCCATGCGCCCCAGCGGCGCCAGCGTGCCGCCAAAGGGCTGCCGGCCCGCGGGGGTGAGCGACATCACCTGGGCCGTCACATCCAGCGGTGCGCCCGAGGCGGCCCCAAGCTTGCCGCCGATGCGCATGGCCAGGCGCGCGCCCACGCCCGCATCGAAGGCCAGGCTGGTCGCGGTGGGGTCCCACAAGGGCGACAGCGCAAAGCCGCCCACGCCGCGTTCAAGCAGCCTGTGCAGCAGGAATGTGGAGTCCCCCGCCGCGCCGATGCCAGGGTTGTCGGCGGTGTCGGCCAGCACAAAGGGGCGGCCGTCGGGCGGGCTGGCCAGCACGTGGTCTATGGCCGCGTCTATGGTCATGAAGCGCGGCGAGATGTGTTCGCGCTGCGCCCACACGGCGTCACCCAGCTCCAGCGCCAGCCGCTCGGCCAGGGGGCGGTCGCCGTCGGTTGCCACCAGCACGCGCGTGCCGACCTCGGGTGTATCACCCCAGGGGAAGCCGTGGGCCAGCGACACGCTCAGCACGCCCGGCTCGCGCTCCATGGCCTTCATGCGCGCCACCAGGCCGGCCATGGGCTCGGCCGTGGTGGGGTAGACGCCCAGCATGGCGCAGTCCACCAGCGCCATCACCGGGCGCAAGCGGCCGGCCAGCAGGCCTTGCAGCAAGTCAAACAGCTCGGCAGCGCGCTCGGCCACGTCGGTGTGCGGGTACTCCTTGTAGATCACCAGAGCGTCGGCGCTGGCCACCTTTAGCTGCGTGAGATGGCAATGCAGGTCCAGCTCGGCCAGCACCGGCACATCGGGGCCCACGAGGGCGCGAACGCGCTGCAACAGGTCGCCTTCGGCGTCGAGGTAGCCGTCGGCAATCATCGCGCCGTGCAGGTTCAGCAGCACCGCACTCACCGGCAGGGCGGCTTGCAGGTCGGCCAGTATCTCGTCGCGCAAAGCTTCATACAAAACGCGCGTGGTGTTGCCGGCCGGCGTGGCAAAGGCGGCCAGACTTTCCACCACCGTCCATCCCAGGGCCAGTGCACGCTCACGCCACAGCACCAGCGGCACGGCGAACAGCGACGGCTGCGCGCCGTGCTGGCCGCCGCGCACCAACATGGCCGCCTCGAACACCGACAGACCCGTGGGGATGGGCGAGAAGGAATTGGTCTCGGTGCCCAGGCAGGCGGTGAAGAGGCGGTGGGTCATGGGTGTGCGACGTGGACGGTTGATTTCGGGACTGCCCGGGCGGGTTTGGGCAGCGTGGTCGGCGCTGCAGGACGGTGGCACTATAGGTTCGCGACCCCCGCCGACCCCGCCTCAGGGCAAGGGCCTTTTCGCGGTGTTGCGGCTCACCAGAGCTTGCACTCGAATCAACCAACCAGGCCTGCATGCAGGTTCAAGCACCGTGAAACCGACGCCAATTGAAGCCCTGTGGTCGGTCGTGCTGACGCAAAGCGGCTGGGTCCGCGATTGGCACGTCAGTGACCTCGCCAGCCATCAGGCCCGATACCTTGCAGACCTGCGGCTGATCGAGTCGCTGGCCCCGGCCGGCAAGATCCTGGAAGTCGGCTCGGCGCCATGCCACATGACGGCGCTGCTGAGCCTGGCCGGCCACCCGGTGGTGGGCGTGGATGTCGATCCCGGGCGCGTTGCCGATCTGATCGGCAAACTTGGCCTCGATGTGCGGCCCTGCGACATCGAGCGCGAGCCGCTGCCCTTTGCAGACGGCGCGTTTGGCTGTGTGATGCTGTGCGAGACCTTCGAGCACCTGCGCATCGACCCGGCGTTTGTGCTGAGCGAAATCAATCGGGTCATGGCGCCCGGCGCGGTGCTGGTGCTGACCACGCCCAATGTCTATTCGTTGCCCAGCCTGGTGCGGTTCCTGACAGGTCGCAGCGTTGCCGACCCGGTGACCGAGTTTGGCAAGCTGCGCCAGCTGGGGCACATGGGCCATGTGCGCGAATACGCCGCGGCGGAGGTGCGGCGCTTTCTTGAAGCCTCGGGGATGGCCGTGTTGTCCGTGGACTGGCGTTTCCACGCCGGTCCGGGCGGCCGCAAGAAGAAACTGCTGAACCTGGCCTATCGCCTTGCGCCGCGTCGCTTTCGGCGCGAACTGGTGTTCTTGGCGAAGAAGGTCTCTGACGGACCGAGGCTGGCGGCCCTGGTGCCGAAGGCCTGAACAGGCTGGACCTGCAGGATCCAGCAGTCCCGCGCTGCGGTCGCCATCAAGACAGGAAGCCACGCTCTTGCAGCAATTCGCGCAGCGCGGCCGAGTCGTGCGCGAACTGGTCGGGGTCGTACTTGATCTTGCTGGTGTAGAACTGCGCCAGAGAGGTGATGCCGTGGTCTTGCATGCGCTGCACCATCGCCGGCCCCATGGCGCGGTAGCGTTCCCAGCCGCGGCGTTCGCGCTCGCCGAAGCGGGCGTCGATGTCAGCCGGCGTGGGGCGCTGGTAGCGCTCGTCGTGGATCCAGGCCGCCGGCGGCAGGCGGTCGCGCTGGGCGACTTGCTCGGCCGGCCAGCCCACCACGATGCTCGTCACCGGCAGGCAGTTGTGGGGCATCTCAAGAAAGTCTGCGATGGCGCGCATGGAATGCAGCGTGGTGCCCATGTAGCAGATGCCCAGACCGTGGCTTTCAAAGGCCAGCGCGGCGGTTTGCGCCAGGATGATGGCGTCGAAGGCCGCCACATGCCAGCTGATGAAGTCGGCAAAGCCTGCACGTGCATCGCGCTGCGCCAGCCACTGCCGGGTGCGAAAGCTGTCGGCGCAGAAGCTCAGCACCAGCGGCGCTTGCAGCACCATGGGCTGGCCGAAGTGCATCTCGCACAAGCGCGCCTTGCGCTCGGGGTCGCGGGTCTTGATGACCGACACCAGGTTCAGGTTGCCGCTGGACGACGAGCCGTGCAGGGCTTGTTCAAGAACCCGGTCAACAAAGCTCGGGTCGTCGGGGTAGATGGGCCGGCTGTCGTACTGGCGTATCGAGCGGTGCGCCTGCATCAGGCCTGAGAAGGCCGTGGCTTGTTCGTTCATGGGCGGGTCGGTTCGCGTTGGTCGGGCCTCATGTCTGCACGTGGCGGACTACGGCAGCGGCACACCTTCGATAGCCAGCAGCGTGCCCACCGAAGCGCCCTGCCGGATGGCGATGAGTTCTTGATATTCAGGCGCGCCGTAGAAGGCCTTCAGGTGGGCCATGTCCGGAAACTCCAGGATCACCTGGCGCTGTGGTGAGGCCTGGCCTTCCAGCACTTCGCAAGCGCCGCCGCGCACCAGGTAGCGCCCGCCGTGCGCGGCAATGAGCGCCGGCACGCGGGCACGGTAGACCTCGTAGGCGGCCGGGTCGGTGACTTCGACGTTGGCATAGATGTAGGCAGGCATGGGCTCTCCGATATCAGCGGTCAGCAAGGGGCGGGCAGGCGGCTTGCATGCCAAGGCGCCCATGCCGGGGGTTTACCCCGGGCGGGTGACCCGCATGATCAGCAATCCTGATTGGCAAGACCGGGGTAGCGCCGCTATCGTAGCCAACACTCACAAGACCTTCGGAGACACCCCCATGCGCAACACCCTCTGGGCTTTGGCTGCGGCCACCCTGCTGTCGGGACCGGCCCAGGCCGGCACGGTGACCGTCGTCACCTCGTTTCCCAAGGAACTGACGCAGGCCTACAAGACCGCTTTCGAGAAGATCCACCCCAGCATCAAGCTGGAAATCCTGAACAAGAACACCGTGCAAGGCATCGCCTATGTGCGTGAACTGCCGGTCGGCCACCGGCCCGAGATCTTCTGGGCCAGCGCGCCCGACGCCTTCGAGGTGCTGTCCACCGCCAAGCTGCTGGACAACGTGAGCGACCTCATCAACAAGGCCGCGCCCACCAAGGTCGGCAGCTACCCCATCAACGACCCGCAGGGCCTGTACCTCGGCCAGGCCCTGGCCGGCTACGGCCTGATGTGGAACACACGCTACCTGGCGGCCCACAAGCTGCCCGCGCCCAAGCAGTGGGCTGACCTGGCCAAGCCGGTGTACTTTGGCCACGTCGCCATGAGTTCACCCTCGCGCTCAGGCACCACGCACCTGACGGTGGAAACCTTGTTGCAGGGCGAAGGCTGGGACAAGGGCTGGCAACAGTTGCTGCACATTGCAGGCAACAGCGCGGCCATCACCGAGCGCAGCTTTGGTGTGCCCGACGGCGTGAACAACGGGCAGTTCGGCATCGGTCTGGTGATCGACTTCTTCGGCCTGGCCGGCAAGTACAGCGGTTTCCCTGTCGACTTCGTCTACCCCGACATCACCTCGGTGGTGCCGGCCAACATCGGGCTGGTGGCGGGCAGCAAGAACCCGTCCGAGGCGCGCACCTTCATCCGCTACACGCTGTCCACCGAAGGCCAGCAGTTGCTGCTGGACCCGAAGATCTCGCGCCTGCCCATCCTGCCGCCCGACCAGCTGAAGGTGCCGGCCGGCTACCCCAACCCGTTCGAGATTGCCAAGCGCGCCAAGGTGACCTTCAACTCGGAGCTGTCAGAGACCCGCTACAACGTGGTCTCGGCCATGTTCGACCAGACCATCACCTTCCGCCTGAAGGAGCTGCAAGCGGCCACCAAGGCCATCCATGAGGCCGAGGCCGCTCTGGCCAAGAAACCGCACGCGCAAGCGGCCGCACTGCTGAAGCAGGCGCGCGAGGCGGCCTTTTCGCCCGTGGTGGGCCAGGCACTGGCGGGCAACAAAGACTTCCTGAACCTGTTCAGCGCCAACAAGAAAGATGCTGCGGTGAACAAGCAGGTCACCGTGCTGGAGGACCGCTGGAACAGCGCCTCCCGCGACAACTACGCCCGCGCCAAGTCGCTGGCCGAGCAGGCCCTGGCGCAGGCCCGCTGACTTTCATGATGAGGGGCAGCACCCCCGTCATGGAAGACTCGCGCACCGGCCACCCGCCGCCCAGGCCGCGATGAAAAACCGCGCTGGCGTCTGGCTGGCGGGCGGGCTGGTGCTGGCCTTCTTGCTGCTCTTTTTTGTGCTGCCGGTGGGCAAGGTGTTCATCACCGCGTTCCTGGACGGCGACGGCAGCTTCACGCTGGGTCACTTCGATGCCTTCTTCAGCCAGGGCCTGATGCGCGAGGCCTTTTTCAACAGCCTGTACGTGGCCGTGATGTCGTCGGTGTTCGCCGCGCTGATCGCCGTGCCGCTGGCCTACTTCACGGTGCGCTTCGAATTCCGCGGCGCCCTGCTCATCCAGACCCTGGGCGTGCTGCCGCTGATCATGCCGCCCTTCGTGGGCGCGGTGGCACTGCAGTTGATCTTTGGGCGCAGCGGCAGCATCAACCTATTGCTTCAGCAACATGCGGGCTTCACCCTGCCCATCATGGACGGCTTGAACGGTGTGGTCTTCGTCGAGGCCATCCACTACTTCCCGTTCATCTTGATGAACCTGACCGTGGCGCTGCGCAACATCGACGGCGCCATGGAAGAAGCCGCCATGAACCTGGGCTGCCGCGGCTGGCGGCTGTTCTGGCGCGTGATTTTTCCGCTGGCCGCGCCGGGCTTCGTGGCCGGGGCCTCGCTGGTGTTCGTGAAGGTGTTCGACGACCTGGGCACGCCGCTGGTGATGGGCCAGACCAACCTGCTGGCGCCGCAGGCCTACCTGCGCATCACGCAGGTGGGGCTGGAAGACCCCATGGGCTACGTCATCAGCGTCATCATGATCGCGTTTTCCATCGCCGCCATGGCCTTGTCGGCCCGCGCGCTGAAGGGGCGCGACTACAGCACCCTCCAAAAGGGCGGCGGCAGCCTGCAGCGGCGCACGCTGTCGCCCCTGGGCAGTGCTGCGGCCTATGCCTGGATAGGCTTCATCCTGCTGCTGACGCTGTCGCCGCACATCGGGGTGCTGCTGCTCAGCTTTGCCAAGGTGTGGAGCTTCGCGCCGCTGCCCGACGCCTACACGCTGGAGCATTACCGCACCGTGTTTGCCGACAGCAGCGGCATGATCCGCAACACCTTGCTGTACTGCGGCCTGGCCGCCACGCTGGATGTGGTGCTGGGCGTGACCATCGCCTACCTGATCCTGCGCACGCAGCTACCGGCGCGGCAGTGGCTGGACTGGATCGCCACGGCCTCGCTGGCGGTGCCCGGCATCGTGCTGGCCATCGGCTACCTGCGCCTGTTCAAGGGCGTGATGATCCCGGGCACCGAGATCCTGGTCACCAGCACCTGGCTGATGATCATGCTGGCCTACGCCGTGCGGCGCCTGCCGTACGCGCTGCGCTCTTGCGTGGCCGCGCTGCAGCAGTTGCACGTGAGCCTGGAGGAGGCCGCCGAGAGCCTGGGGGCCACCAAGCTGCGCACCATCCGGCGTGTGGTCGTGCCGCTGATGGCAGGCGGCATCCTGGCCGGCTTTGTCACCAGTTTCATCACCGCCGCGGTGGAGCTGTCGGCCACCATCTTGCTGGTCTCGGCCGATTCCAAGGCGCCCATGAGTTACGGCATCTACCTGTACATGCAAAGCGTGTCCGGCCGCGGCCCCGGCGCGGCGCTGGGCGTGCTGGCGATTGCCGTGGTGGCGTTGGGCACCTGGTTGTCGCATCGGGTCGTCGAACGCGCCAGCAACCGCTACATGGCGCGGCCCGTGGACGACGAGTTGCCGCCCTTGCCCGCGGCCTTGCCGGCGGGCCTGACCGCGGCCCAACCACGGTAGGAAAGCACGATGAACCCAGCGATGAAAAAGGTCAGCGTGCAATGCCGCAACGTGCGGCTGGCCTATGGCAAGACCGAGGTGCTGAAGGACGTCAGCCTGGACATCGAACCGGGTGAATTTTTCGCCCTGCTGGGCCCGTCGGGCTCGGGCAAGAGCACGCTGTTGCGGGTGATTGCCGGGTTCGGTCGCCACCAGCAGGGCCACGTGTTGCTTGACGGTGTCGACATCAGCCCCTTACCGCCTTGGCAGCGCAACATCGGCATGGTGTTCCAGAGCTACGCGCTGTGGCCGCACATGACGGTCTGGGACAACGTGGCCTTCGGCTTGGTGGAGCGCCGCGTCGACAAGGCCACGCTGCGCAGCAAGGTCGGCGCGGCCCTGGAACTGGTGGGCCTGGCCAGCTACGCGCAGCGCCGGCCCAACCAGCTCAGCGGCGGCCAGCAGCAGCGCGTGGCCCTGGCCCGCACCATCGTCATCGAACCCCAGGTGTTGCTGCTGGACGAGCCGCTGTCCAACCTGGACAAGACCCTGCGCGTGCAGATGCGCCAAGAGCTGCTGGCCATGCAGCGCCGGCTGGGCCTGACCACCGTCTTCGTCACGCATGACCAGGAAGAGGCCATGACCACCGCCGACCGCATGGCCGTGCTGGACAAGGGCGTGGTGCAGCAGGTCGGCAGCCCGGTGACGCTGTACGACCACCCGGTGAACACCTTTGTGGCCGGCTTTGTGGGCACCATGAACCTGCTGCCCGGGCGGGTGCGGTCACGCCAGGCAGGCAGCTTGACGCTGGACGTGGACGGCCTGGGCGACCTGCACTTGCCGACCCCGCAGCAAGCACCCAGCGGCGAGCACGTGATGGTCAGCTTTCGCCCGCACTCGCTGCGCGTGGACGTGGCTGGCGCGGCACGCGACCCGCGTTTTGTCTGGATGCCCGGCACCGTCGAGGCCCGCGAGTTCCTGGGCGAGTCCACCCGCTACCGGGTGCGCGTGGGCCGCCACGCGCTGTCGGTCGACCATCCACACCAGCCCGGCCTGGCCCGTTTCCCGGTCGGCGACGCCGTGAACCTGGGGCTGGAGCCGTCGCAGGTGCGGCTGCTCGGCGCCTGACCGCCGCTGGCCCGGCTCAGCGGCCGACCCGCAAGCGCATGTGGTCGACCTTGATGCAGCGGTCCATCACCGACACCAGGCCGGCGGCCGTGGCGATGGCATCGGCTTCGGTGTTGACCACCCCCATTTGCTGCCACAAGCAGCGCGCGCCGATGGCCACCGCGCTGCGGGCCATGGGCACCACCTCTTCGGTGCGCCGGAACACGTCCACCAGATCGACGGGAAAGGGAATCTCTTCCAGCGTCGAAAAACAGCGCTCGCCCAGCACCTCGGTGCAACGCGGGTTGACCGGCACGATGCGGTAACCGTGGGCTTGCAGGTAGCGCGCCACCTCGTGGCTGGGGCGCTGTTCATCGGGCGACAAGCCGACGACGGCGATGGTGCGCGTTTGCTCCAGCAGTTGACGCAAGGTGTCGGTGTCCGCAGTCATGAGGCGATGGTAGTGCGTTGCAAGAGAGCGCCCAAGACCCGCTGCTACACTGCGCCCCGTCAGGAGAGAGCGGCCCCGCGCCGCCGCCGAAGGCGCAGAGGACACAGCCGCAAGGCCGGCCTCGAACGCTCAGGCAAAAGGACTGACTTCCTCACCTCACTGGAGAGAGGCCACCGCCGAAGTTGGCGATGTGACCCACCGAAGGGGCAAGGTCCATCAACCGGGATGGGCTGAATCTCTCAGGTAAAGCGGACAGCGAGGGCACCCTTTCGGCGTCAAGGCGGCGGATGGTTCTGTCGCCCTCCAAGGAATGCCATGTCCGAGCTGCTCCAGACCCCCCTGCACGCCCTGCACCTGCGCCTGGGCGCGCGCATGGTGCCCTTCGCCGGCTACGCCATGCCGGTGCAGTACCCGGCCGGGCTGATGGCCGAGCACAAGCAGTGCCGCGAGTCGGCGGCGCTGTTCGACGTGTCGCACATGGGCCAGTTGAAGCTGGTCGGCGCCGACGCCGCGGCCGCGCTGGAAAGCCTGGTGCCGGTGGACGTGGTGGGCCTGGGCGAAGGCCGGCAGCGCTACGCGTTCTTCACCAACGCCAGCGGTGGCCTGCTGGACGACTTGATGATCGCCCGGCCAGACCCCAAGTCGGCGGGCAGCCGGTTCGGCGAGCTCTTCCTCATCGTCAACGCCGGCTGCAAGGACGCTGACACGCGCCACTTGATGACCCACATCGGCCACCGCTGCCAGGTGGTGCCCATGCCCGAGCGCGCGCTGCTGGCGCTGCAAGGGCCCAAGGCCGTCGACGCGCTGGCCAGGCTGAACGCCGGCGTGGCGCAGCTGGTGTTCATGACCGGGGCTGAGTTCGAGCTGGCCGGCGCACAGTGCTTCGTCACGCGCTCGGGCTACACCGGCGAAGACGGCTTTGAGATCTCGGTCCCGGCCGAGCACGCCATCACCCTGGCCCAGTCCCTGCTGGCCCAGCCCGAGGTGGCCCCGGCCGGCCTGGGCGCGCGCGACACGCTGCGCCTGGAAGCCGGCCTGTGCCTGTACGGCCACGACATCAATGAAACCACCAGCCCCATCGAGGCCGGCCTGAACTGGGCCATCCAGAAGGTGCGCCGCCCCGGTGGCGCGCGCGCTGGCGGCTACCCGGGCGCGACCGTCATCGAAAGCCACCTGGCCGGCGCAGCGCCGAGCAAGCGCGTGGGCCTGGTCGGGCTGGAGCGGGTGCCCGTGCGCGAAGGCACCGCCCTCGTCGACAGCCACGGCCGCAAGCTCGGCACGGTGACCAGCGGCACGCTGGCACCTACCGTCAACCAGCCCATCGCCATGGCCTACCTGCCGCAAGACCACGCCCTCCCGAAGCACGAGGTGTATGCCGAGGTGCGCGGCAAGCGCCTGCCCATGCGCGTCACACCCCTGCCGTTCAACGCCCACCGCTACTTCCGCGGCTAACACCTTGCCCCCAACCCTGGAGACCCGACGATGACCACCATGTACACCCCTGACCACGAGTGGATCAACATCGAAGACCACGAAGCCGCTGTCGTTGGCATCACCCACCACGCGCAAGACGCGCTGGGCGACGTGGTCTTCATCGAGCTGCCCGAAGTCGGCCGCAGCTACAAGAAGGGCGAAGTCGCCGGC
Source organism: Burkholderiales bacterium (assembly GCA_031420055.1). Lineage (GTDB taxonomy): Bacteria > Pseudomonadota > Gammaproteobacteria > Burkholderiales > Burkholderiaceae_C > Rubrivivax. Next base: position 11,335 of record JANOLY010000404.1, read on the forward strand.
GTGGTCGAGTCTGTGAAGGCCGCAGCCGACCTGTTCATGCCCGTCAGCGGCGAGGTCGTGGCTGTGAACGAAGCCCTGCGCGGCGACCCTTCGCTGGCCAACACCGACCCGCTGGGCAAAGGCTGGTTCTTCCACGTGCGCATCGCCGACATGATGGAGTTCGACCAGCTGATGGACCCGCCCGCCTACGACGCCTTGCTCAAGACCCTTTGAACGCACGCCAGAGAACCCTGCCATGTTGATGTCTGCCCTGAAGCCCTTGAGCGAGCTCGAGAACGCCACTGAATTTGTCGCCCGCCACATCGGGCCCTGTGCCAGCGACGAGCAGCACATGCTCAGCGTGATCGGTGCGGCCTCCAGGCGCGCGCTGATCGACGCTATCGTGCCGCGCAGCATTGCGCGCGCCCGGCCCATGGTGCTGCCCGCGCCGCTGTCCGAGGCGCAAGCGCTGGCCGAGCTGAAGACCATCGCAGCCAAGAACCAGGTGCTCAAGAGCTTCATCGGCCAGGGCTACCACGGCACGCTCACGCCGGGCGTTATCTTGCGCAACATCCTTGAGAACCCGGCCTGGTACACCGCCTACACGCCCTACCAGGCCGAGATCTCGCAGGGCCGCATGGAAGCGCTGGTGAACTTCCAGACCATGGTCTGCGACCTCACCGGCATGGCCATCGCCAACGCCAGCATGCTCGACGAAGCCACCGCCGCGGCCGAGGCCATGACGCTGGCCAAGCGCAGCGTCAGAGCCAAGAGCAACACCTTCGTGGTGGCGGGTGACTGCCATCCGCAGACCATAGAAGTCATCCGCACGCGCGCCGCACCACTGGGGCTGACGGTGGTGCTGGCCAACTCTGCCGCCGAGTGGGACAGCCTCATCCAGGATGGCGACTACTTCGCTGCGCTGGTGCAGCTGCCCACCACCGACGGCAGCATCCACGACCTGCGCGCCGACGCCGCGCGCATCCACGCCCACCAGGCGGCCTTCATCGTTGCGGCCGACCTGTTGGCGTTGACGCTGATCACACCACCCGGTGAATTGGGCGCCGACATCGCCCTGGGCACCACGCAGCGTTTCGGCGTGCCCATGGGGGCCGGCGGCCCGCACGCGGCCTACCTGGCCTGCCGCGACGAGTACAAGCGCAGCCTGCCGGGGCGGCTGGTGGGCGTCAGCATCGACAGCCACGGCGCGCCGGCCTACCGGCTGGCGCTGCAAACGCGCGAACAGCACATCCGCCGCGAAAAGGCCACCAGCAACATCTGCACGGCGCAGGTGCTGCTGGCCGTCATCGCCAGCATGTACGCGGTTTATCACGGGCCCGAGGGCCTGAAGCGCATCGCGCAGCGCGTGGCCAGCTACACGGCCATCCTGGCGCAAGGGCTGCGCGACATGGGTGTGGCCGTGCGCAGCGAGACCGCCTTCGACGCCATCGTCGTTGACTCCGGCGCCGAAACGGCGGCCGTTGCCGCGCGCGCCGTCGCTGCCGGCATGAATTTGCGCCGCTTCCGTGAATGGGGCGACACCATGGTTGGCATTGCGCTGGACGAAACCACCACACGCGACGACATCACCGCGCTGTGGCGCGTGTTCGCCAAACCGGGCCAAGCACTGCCCGCGCTGGCGGCCTTCGACAAGGGCATCGAGCCCATGATCCCGGTCGAACTGCGCCGCAGCAGCGCCTTCCTCACGCACCCGGTGTTCAACACCCACCACAGCGAAACGCGAATGCTGCGCTACATCCGCAGCTTGAGCGACAAAGACCTGGCGCTGGACCGCAGCATGATCCCGCTGGGTAGCTGCACCATGAAGCTCAACGCCACCAGCGAGATGATTCCCATCACCTGGCCCGAGTTTGCGCACATGCACCCCTTTGCGCCGCGCGAACAACTCGCTGGCTACTGGGAGATGAACGACCAGCTCTGCGCCTGGCTGGCGCAGGCCACGGGCTATGCGGGCGTGAGCCTACAGCCCAACGCCGGCAGCCAGGGTGAATACGCCGGGCTGCTGGCGATCCGCGGCTGGCACGCGTCGCGCGGCCAGGCCCACCGCCACATCTGCCTGATCCCCGAAAGCGCGCACGGCACCAACCCGGCCAGCGCGCAGATGGTGGGCATGCAGGTGGTGGTGGTGAAGTGCGACGCGATGGGCAATGTCGACATCGACGACCTGCAAGCCAAGTGCGTGCAGCACCAGGACGATCTGTCCTGCGTGATGATCACCTACCCCAGCACCTACGGCGTGTTCGAAGCGCGCGTGAAGGAGCTTTGCGCCATCGTGCACGCCCACGGCGGGCGGGTGTATGTCGACGGCGCCAACATGAACGCGCTGGTGGGTGTGGCAGCCCCCGGCGAATTTGGTGGCGACGTAAGCCACCTCAACCTGCACAAGACCTTCTGCATCCCGCACGGCGGCGGCGGGCCCGGCGTGGGACCGGTGTGCGTGGTGCAAGACCTGGTGCCCTTCCTGCCCGGCCATGCCACGGCCGGTGTGCCCGGCCAGGTCGGCGCCGTCAGCGCCGCGCCGCTGGGCAATGCCGGCGTGCTGCCGATCAGCTGGATGTACGTGCGCATGATGGGCG
>JANOLY010000405.1:0-2172 GCA_031420055.1 Burkholderiales bacterium
CCTGCACCGCATCGACGCCGTGGCCGTGCTGTGGCGGCTGCACCTGCTGGGCGTGGACGTGTCGGCCCAGTGCCAGGCCTTGCTGCCGCGCTGGGACAAGAGCCCGGCGGCCGCCGGCTACTACGCCTTCAACGACCTGCATCTGGTGCTGGCCCTGCTGGGCGCCGGCGAGGTGGCGCAAGCCGAAGGCTGGGTGGCGCGCTGCGCCGATCGCGCCATGGCAGCCGAGGATGCTCGCCGCAGCAACCACGCCAAGGCGCGCGAAGTCGGCCAGCCGCTGATGCGCGGCTTGCTGGCGCTGGCCCGCGGTGACGCCGATGGTGCCGCCGACACCTTGTTCCAGGTGCGCCGCGCGGCGCGCAGCCTGGGCGGCAGCCACGCGCAGCGCGACCTCATCGACCAGACCTTGTTGGCCGCGGCGGCCCAGGGCGGGCGGCGCGCGCTGGGCCGCGCGCTCGTCAACGAACGCGTGATGGCCAAGCCCATGACACCGCTGACACGGCACTGGGTAGAGCAACTCGGCCTGCCCGAGAAGGCCCGGGCTTGACGGCCACGCGCGGCCGCCCCGAGGTGGGTTGCGGCGCTTGCACGAAGGAGACACATCCGATGGCCACCGAAGAAAAGCGCGAACAACGTCTGCGGCTGCTGGAAGATCACATCGGCCGCTCGTTGACGGAGTCCGAAAGATCGGGCGAGTTGCGCACCGCGCCGAGCTACGGCAAGCCGCTGAATCTGGGCGACGGCTACGACGAAACACCGGCCGAGTTGCGGATGGCCTACAAGATGCTCAAGGACTCGGGTTTCGTGCCGCCCGAGATCGAGCTCATGCGCGAGATCAAGGCCCTGCGCACGGCGCTGGGCGACGCTCCTGACGAACTGGCGGCGCGGCCGGCGCGCCAAGCGCTGGCCGACAAGCAGCAGCAACTGGCGCTGTGCCTGGAGAAGCTGCGCTCAAGCGGTGCGTTGTAGGCGCCGCGGGGCGCGCACACGGTCGCACAGCTGCTGCCGGTCAGCGAGTCGATGCGATCGACGCTCACCGACGGCCTGCGCGGCAATGCCTTCTGGGTGCACGAACCCGAACCCGCCACAGGCAAGGTGACGCGCTTTGCCACGCCGCTGTTCCTGGCCCTGGTGTTGGCGTGGGTCTGGGGCAGCGAATCGATCGCGCAGTGGCTGACAGAATGAACGGGCCTTTGTGACCCACAGGACACGTGCCATGACCGACGACCCCGTACTGCAAGTCCTCAAGCGCATCACCCCAGCGGGCCGCGGCCAAAAGAAACACAAGGACCAGGCCTTCGCCGCCGAAGGCAGCTTGCCGCTGGGCAGCTTGACGCTGGGCGTGGCCGGCGTGGGTGACTTCAGCCAGGCGCTGACGGCCGAACAAGCGCAGGCGCTGCACGCCAGCAGCACCCCCGCGCCGCATGGTCAACGCGAACGCACGGTGCTCGATACGCGCGTGCGCCACACCGGCGAGATCGCGGCCGACCGTGTCGCGCTGCATTGGGCCCCGGGCGCCTTTGACGCACTGCAGACGCAGGCCGCGCAGGCGCTGGGGCTGGACCACGCCGAGGCCCGGCTGCACAGCCTGCTGGTGTACGGGCCGGGCCAGTTTTTCAAGCCGCATCAAGACACCGAAAAGCACCCCGGCATGGTGGCCAGCCTGGTGCTGGTGTGGCCGTCCATGCACATTGGCGGTGAGCTTCAGATTTGGCAGGCCGACAGCGTGCAGCACTTTGCCTCGCAGCACCTGCAAGCCCCGGCCTTGCGTTGGTGCGCGTTCTATGCGGACTGCCGGCATGAGGTCAAGCCCGTTGCCGAGGGCTGGCGTGTGGTGCTGACCTTTGACCTGGTGCTGCCGGCGGCCCGCGACACTTCGTCCCGTGCGGCCGCCGACCCCGCCCTGGTGCAGGCGCTGCGCGACGTGATGCAGCCCGCTGGCCTGCCCCGCCGCGAGCCCTGGTTGCTGCTGCTGGACCATGAATACACCGAACATGGCCTGCGCTGGCCGCTGCTGAAAGGCCAAGACCGCCCCCGTGCGGCCGCACTGTGCGCGGCCGCCCCGGCCCGGGGGCGGGTGGCGCCACAGGGGCGGGGCGGGATACACCACAAAAGGACCCCCCACCTGGCCGACACCGGCCGCCGGCGCCGGCGGGCGGGGGCGGCCCCGCC
>JANOLY010000406.1:0-3859 GCA_031420055.1 Burkholderiales bacterium
CTCACGGTCGCCAGCGCGACGGCGGCCAGGGTATGCAGGCGGGTGTGCAGGGGCAGCGACATGGTCAGGTCCTGGGAGAAGTGAATGGGCCGGATCATATCGCAAATGCGAATCATTGTTATTACGATTTGTGCAAGCCGGGTCAGCCAGCCAGCTGCGCCCAGACCTTGTCCAGCCGCTTCACGCTAACCGGCTGCGGCGTGCGCAATTCCTGCGCAAACAGGCTGATGCGCAGCTCTTCCAGCAGCCAGCGGTACTCGTCCAGCCGGGCGTGACCGGCGCCCTTGAGCTCGGCCACGCGGCGCAGCCAGCGCTGCTCCAGCGGGCGCAGCTCGGCCAGGCGGGCGGCGTCGCGCGCGGGGTCGGCGCGCCACTTGTCCAGGCGCAGCACCACGCCCTTGAGGTAGCGCGGCAGGTGCTGCAGCGCCGGCCAGGGTGTCTGCACCAAGAAGCGCTTGGGCAGCAGGCGTTGCAGTTGCGCGCTGATGTCGTCGGCCACCTCGCGCGGGGCCTTGCTGTCCTTGAGCTTGCGCAGCGCGGCGGCGTGTTCGGCCAGCACGACGCCGGCCAGGCGCGCCACCTCGTGGGCGATGAGTGTCAGGCGCGGTCGGCCTTCTTCCAGCCGGCGGGCGAAGGTGGGCCCGTCCTGCGGCAAGGGCTCGGCCAGAAAGGCGCGGTCCAGCGCCACGTCGATGATCTGCGCGCGCAGCTCTTCCAGCGTGCCCAGGGCCAGGTAGGCGCCGGCCATCTTGGTCATGTCCGGGATGCTCTTGTCCAGGTACTTCAGCGGCTCCTTGATCTGCAGCGAGACGAGCCGGCGCAGACCGGCCGCGTGCCGCGCGGCGGCCAGGTCGGGCTCGTCGAAGACCTCGATCTCGACATGCGTGCCGCAGTCCAGCAGCGCGGGGAACCCGACCAGCACCTGTGCGCCGCGGCGTATCTCCATCAGTTCGGGCAGCTCGCCAAAGGTCCAGGCGGTGTAGCGGGTCGGCGGCGCGCGCGGGCCCTCACCTGCGGTGCGCGTTCCGGCTTGCAAGCCGGAACCGCTCAGCCGGCTCGCCGCATGCGGCTCGAAACCCCCGCTTCGCCCCCAGCCCTCTCCCCTGCCCACTCCCGCAAGCGGGAGAGGGGGTAATGCACCCGCACCCGCACCCGCACCCGCACCCGCACCCGCACCCGCACCCGCACTCGCACCCGCGCCCTCACCCTGGGAAGACGCCGTCTTGCCCCCTCTCCCGCTTGCGGGAGAGGGTTGGGGTGAGGGCACCGGCGCCGCCACCTTCAGCGCCGCCAGCGCCTGGAAGGCCGTGCGCGCCTGCCCGCCCAGCTCGGCCTTCAGCCCGGCCAGGTCGCGCCCCATGCCCAGCTGGCGGCCGTGCTCGTCGACAACGCGCAAGTTCATGAACAGGTGCGGCTGCAACTGGTCGAGCTTGAAGTCGTTGCGCTGCACGGCCAGCTGCGTGCGCTCGCGCACGGCCCCCAGCAGTGCGTCCATTAAGCCGCCCTGCGCAAAGGGAGTGGTTTCGCAGAATTCGGCCGCGTAGTCAGGCAGCGGCACCAACCGCGTGCGCGGGCGCTGATGCAGGCTTTTGGTCAGTGCCAGCACCTTGGCCGCCAGCATGCCGGGCACCAGCCATTCGCAGCGTTCTTCGCTGACCTGGTTGAGCGCGTAGATGGGCACCGTCACCGTGATGCCGTCCTTGGCGTCGCCCGGTTCGTGCAGATAGCTCGCTGCGCAGTCGATGCCGCCCAGCCGCAGCACCTTGGGGAAGGCCGAGGTGGTGATGCCGGCGGCCTCGTGGCGCATGAGCTCTTCGCGCGTCAGTTGCAGCAGCTGCGGCTGGCGCTTGACCTCGTCACGGAACCAGCGCTCCAGCGTGGCGCCCGAGCACATGTCCTGGGGCAGTTGCTGGTCGTAGAAGGCGAAGATCAACTCGTCGTCCACCAGCACATCCTGCCGGCGCGCCTTGTGCTCCAGTTCCTGCACGTGCTTGATGAGCTTGCGGTTGTGGGCCAAAAAGGGCAGGCGTGTTTCCCACTCTTCGCCCACCAAGGCCTCGCGGATGAAGATGGCGCGCGCGCCAGCCGGGTCCAGCCGCCCGAAGTTCACCTTTTTGTTGTTGTAGATGACGATGCCGTACAGCGTGGCGCGCTCCAGCGCCACCACCTCGGCGGCCTTCTTCTCCCAGTGCGGCTCCAGCAGTTGTGTCTTCAGCAGGTGCCCGGCGATGCCCGGTATCCACTGCGGCTCGATTGCCGCCAGCCCGCGCCCGTACAGCCGCGTGGTTTCAACAAGTTCTGCCGCCACCAGCCAACGCCCGGGCTTCTTGCTCAGGTGCGCGCCGGGGTGGCGCCAGAACTTCACACCACGCGCACCGAGGTACCAGTCTTCATCGTCGCTCTTGCAGCCCAGGTTACCCAGCAGGCCCGCCAGCATGGACAGGTGGATCTGCTCGTAGCTGGCCGGCAGCGTGTTCAGCCGCCAGCCGTGTTCGGCCACCACGGTGTGCAGCTGCGTATGGATGTCGCGCCACTCGCGCACACGGCGCACGCTGACGAAGCTGTCGCGCAGGCGCTGCTCTTGCTGGCGGTTGGTGAGCTTGTGCGTTGCCGCGCCGCTGGCGTCGGCGTGGCCACGGCCTTCTTCGATCCACCTCCAGAGCTTCAAATAACCCAGGAACTCCGAGCGCTCGTCGTCGAACTTCTTGTGCCGTTCATCAGCGGTCTGCGCCTGCTCCTGCGGGCGGTCGCGCACGTCTTGCCCGCTCAGCGCCGCGGCAATGATGAGCACCTCGCTGAGCGCCTCGCGGTTGCGTGCTTCGAGAATCATGCGGCCGACACGCGGGTCCAGCGGCAGCTTGCTCAGCTCGCGGCCCATCGCCGTCAGCTCGTTGGCTTCGTCGATGGCGTTCAGTTCGTCCAGCAGCGCGTAGCCGTCGGCAATGGCCTTCTTGGGTGGCGCCTCAAGAAACGGAAAGTCTTCCACCGTGCCCAGGTGCAGCGCCTTCATGCGCAGGATCACGCCAGCGAGTGACGAGCGCAGGATTTCCGGGTCGGTGAACTTGGGCCGGCCGGCAAACTCTTTCTCGTCGTACAGGCGTATGCAGATGCCGTCGGCCACGCGCCCGCAGCGCCCGGCGCGCTGGTTGGCCGCCGCCTGGCTGATGGGCTCGACCTGCAATTGCTCGACCTTGCTGCGGTAGCTGTAGCGCTTGACGCGCGCCAGCCCGGTGTCGATGACGTAGCGGATGCCGGGCACCGTGAGCGAGGTCTCGGCCACGTTGGTGGCCAGCACGATGCGCCGGCCGTTGCCGGCCTCGAACACACGGTCTTGCTCGGCCTGCGACAGCCGCGCGAACAGCGGCAGGATCTCCGCCTGCGGGCCACCCCACCGATGATGCGAATGAGCCTGTGCCAGGTGCTTGCGCAGATGATCGGCGGCGTCGCGGATCTCGCGCTCGCCGGGCAGGAAGATGAGGATGTCGCCGGCCGCAGTGCGCCAAAGCTCGTCCACGGCCTCGGCAATGGCGTCGTCCAGGCCGAAGTCGCGCCGTTCCTCGAAGGGCCGCCAGCGCTGTTCGACCGGGAACAAGCGGCCCGACACCATGATCACCGGCGCCGGAATCATGAGCCCCCCAGCTTCGCGCTGCGCGCTTTCGCTGCCCCCCGAGGGGGCGTCGCCCAGTTTGGGGCGGCCCGGCGCTGGGCGCACCGACTCAAAGTGCCGCGCAAAGCGGTCGGCGTCGATGGTGGCCGAGGTGACGATGACCTTCAGATCGGGCCGCCGCGGCAGCAACTGGCGCAGGTAGCCGAGCAGGAAGTCGATGTTCAGGCTGCGCTCGTGCGCCTCGTCGATGAT
>JANOLY010000407.1:0-5771 GCA_031420055.1 Burkholderiales bacterium
CACCCAATATGCCGACGATCTCGGAGCGGCTCGCGCCGGGGACGACCTTGACGCGTAGCTCCATGCCGTCGGCGCAGCGGCGCAGGAACGGAACGGTTTGCTCAGTCGATTGCAAGGGTCTGCAACAACTCGAGCGGGGAATCGATGTAGAGGTTTGCCCCCCATTTCGCCGGTGGATTGCCGTTGCCGAGATAACCGTAGCGCGCCACGATCGGCGTCATCGTTGCCGCAAGTGCCGCTTGGATGTCGCGTTCGTCATCGCCGACGTAAACAATGTCGGCCGAGGGCGCCACGTTTAACGCTTCGGCCGCAGCAAGCAGGCCACCCGGATGCGGTTTCGGTTGCGCCACGGAATAGCCTCTCAGGCCACTTGAGCGACATGCTCAACGCGCGCCGGCTCGACCTGGCGGTGCTGTTCCGCGCTGACGATGCACGCCGCTGGAGTGTTATGCCGCTGCTGCACGAGAAGCTGTTTGTCATCGCTGCGCCCGGCCTGCCCGGCCTGCCCGGCCTGGTGCCCGGCGCTCGCATCCGGCTCAAATCGCTGCTCGGGCTGCCGCTGATCCTGCCCACCGGGCCGCACGGCTTGCGCAGCACGCTGGACGCCGCCTTTGCCGCGGCGCGCGTGGTGCCGCAGGTGGTGGCCGAGATCGACTCGCTGGCGATGCTGATGGACGCCGTGCGCGCCGGCCTGGGGGCCACCGTGCAGCCGGGTGCGGCCTTTGCGCGGCTGCAGGGCGACAGCCTGGTCGTGCGCGAAGTCGCCGACGCCGCGGCCAGCCGGCCCAACTTGCTGGTCAGCGTGTCTGACAGCGAACTCTCGCCCGCCGCACTGGCCGCGCGCGTGGTGCTGGCCGATGTGGCGCGCGAACTGCTGCGGCAAGGGCGCTGGCCGGGTGCGCGTCTTCACGAATCCTGAACACCCCTTCGGCGGGCCGGTGTTGCGCGCGGCGGCACGCCGGGCCGCCGCGGCATAGAGTGCGCAGCTTGCGCAGCTTGCGCAGCTTGCGCGCGGGCCGCGGGCCCGCCACCCTTGGAGACCCCCCATGTCCACCCCTTGCAGCCTGCGCCGCGGCTTCCTGATGGCCGCCACCCTGGCCGGGCTGGCCGCCACCAGCGCCGCCCAGGCCCAGGCCTACCCCCACAAGCCCATCAAGTTGATCGTGGGCTTTGCGCCCGGGGGTGCGGTAGACATCATCGCGCGCGCCGTGGGCCAGCAACTGAGCACCAGCCTGGGGCAGACGGTGGTGGTGGAAAACCGCCCCGGCGCCGGCACCAACATCGCCATGCGCGCGCTCATCGACAGCCCGGCCGACGGCTACACGCTGATGCTGACGGCCAACTCCATCGCGGCCAACCCTTCGCTGTACCAGCCCGCGCCGTTTGACCCGCTGCGTGACGTGACGGCCATCTCGCTGGTCGGCCGTGTGCCGGTGGTCATCGCCGCGCACCCGCAGTCGGGCCCCGACAGCCTGGCCCGGCTGATCGCCGCGTCCAAGGCCAAGCCCGATTCGGTGACTTACGGCAGCCCCGGCAACGGCGCCACGCCGCACCTGGCGATGGAACTGTTTGCGCGCGCCGCCGGCATCCAACTGACCCATGTGCCCTACAAGGGCGGCGCACTGGCCATCAACGACGTGCTGGCCGGCCACGTGCAAGTGGTGGCGGTGAATGCGCTTGAAGTGCAGCCCCACGCCAAGGCCGGCAAGCTGCGCGTCTTGGCCGTGCTCAGCCCCCACCGCACGGCCATCTTCCCCGAGGCGCCGACGATTGCCGAGTCGGGCTTCGCCGGCTTCGAGGCCTCGGTCTGGTACGGCTTCATCGGCCCGGCCGGCCTGCCAGCACCCGTGGTCGCGCAACTCCACACCGCCATCCAGAAGGCGATGGCAGCGCCCACCGCGCCGTGAACGCGGGCGATGCGCCCTGGGACGTGCTCGTCATCGGCGGCGGCAACGCCGCGCTGTGCGCCGCGCTGACAGCGCGCGAAGCCTTGGGGCTTGCCGCCCGGGTGCTGATGCTCGAAGCCGCGCCACGCGCCTGGCGCGGCGGCAACAGCATGCACACGCGCAACATCCGCTGCATGCACGACGCCCCACAAGACGTACTGAGCGACGCCTACCCCGAAGAAGAGTTCTGGCAGGACTTGCTCAAGGTGACCGGCGGCAAGACGCGCGAGCCGCTGACGCGCCGCGTGATCCGCGAATCGGCCACCTGCCGCGCCTGGATGCGCAGCCACGGCGTGCATTTCCAGCCCTCGCTGACCGGCACGCTGCACTTGAGCCGCACCAACGCCTTCTTCATGGGCGGCGGCAAGGCACTCGTCAACGCCTACTACCGCAGCGCCCAGGCCCTGGGCGTGCAGGTGCGTTACGACACCCCGGTGCAGCGCCTCGAGCTGCAGGGCAGCCGCTTCGTGGCCGCGCACACGACGGCGGGTGAGCGCATCACCGCGCGCGCCTGCGTGGTGGCCAGTGGCGGCTTCGAGAGCAACCGCGAGTGGCTGCGCGAAGCCTGGGGCCGCAACGAGCGCGGCGAGTGGCCGGCTGAGCAGTTCGCCATCCGCGGCACGCGCTACAACCAGGGCGTGCTGCTGAAGGACTTGCTGGCGCAGGGCGCCGACAGCATCGGCGATGCCACACAGGCGCACATGGTGGCCATCGATGCGCGCGCGCCGCTGTACGACGGCGGCATCTGCACGCGGGTGGACGCGGTCTCGCTGGGCATCATGGTCAACCGCGAGGGCAGGCGCTTTTACGACGAGGGCGAGGACTTCTGGCCCAAGCGCTACGCCATCTGGGGCCGGCTGGTGGCGCAGCAGCCGGGGCAACTGGCACACAACGTCATCGACGCGAAAGCCGTGGGGCGATTCATGCCGCCGGTGTTCAAGGGCGCGCAGGCGCAAACACTGCCCGAGCTGGCCGCGCAGCTGGGCCTGCAGGGTGATGCGGCCACGACCTTCTTGCAGACCGTGGCCGACTACAACGCCGCCTGCCTCGTCGGCCACTTCGACCACGCCGTGCTCGACGACTGCCGCACCCAAGGCCTGGCGCCGCCCAAGACGCACTGGGCGCGGCCCATAGACACGGCGCCCTACTTTGGCTACACGCTCAAGCCCGGCGTGACCTTCACCTACCTGGGCCTGCACGTGGACGAATCCGCCGCGGTGAACTTTGCCGGCCAGCCCAGCGCCAACCTGTTTGCTGCCGGCGAGCTGATGGCCGGCAACGTGCTGGGCCAGGGCTACACCGCCGGCGTGGGCATGACCATAGGCACGGTGTTCGGGCGCATTGCCGGGGCCTCGGCAGCGGCCGTCTGCACCAGCACGCAAGGGGCCGCCATTGAACACGCTTGACACCCTGGTGCGCGAGGCCTCGGCCCTGGCCGGCGCCGCGGTGCTGCCGCTGAACGCGGACGAAGCCGAGGTCGCGCGGCAGATGCAGGTGTGCAATGCCTGCCGCTACTGCGAGGGCTTTTGCGCCGTCTTCCCGGCCATGGCGCGCCGGCTGGAATTTGGCAAGGCCGACATCCACTACCTGGCCAACCTGTGCCACAACTGCGGCGCTTGCCTGCACGCCTGCCAGTACGCGCCGCCGCACGAATTTGCCATCCAGGTGCCGCAGGCCATGGCGCGCGTGCGCGTGCAGACCTATGCCGACTTCGCCTGGCCGCCCGCCCTGGGCCGGCTGTACCAGCGCAACGGGCTGACGCTGTGCCTGGCGCTGGCCGCCGGGCTGGCGATGTTTCTGGTGCTGGCGGTGGCGCGCCAGGGCTCGCTCACGGCGCCACAGGGCGGCAGTTTCTACGCCATCTTTCCGCACGGGTTGATGGTGAGCCTGTTTGCACCCGTGTTTGGTTTTGTGGTGCTGGCGCTGGCCATCGGTGTTGTGCGCTTTTGGCGCAGCGGCGCGCCCGGTGCGGCCACGGTGCCGGCCGTGGCCGAAGCGGCCAAAAACGTGCTGACACTGAAGTACCTGGACGGCGGCCACGGCCAAGGCTGCAACGAAGCCGACGACCGCTGGACGCAAGAGCGCCGCGTGCTGCACCACGCCACCTTCTACGGCTTCATGCTGTGCCTGGCCTCCACCAGCGTGGCCACGCTCTACCACTACGCGTTCGGCTGGGTCGCGCCCTATGGCTGGACCAGTTGGCCCAAGCTGCTGGGCGGCAGCGGCGGCGTGCTGCTGACGCTGGGCGCGCTGGGCCTGCTGCGCCTGCGCTGGCGGCGCCACCCGCAGCACGCACTGGCGGCGCAGCGGCCCATGGACCTGGGCTTTGTGGCGCTGCTGGGGCTGACAGGCGCCAGCGGCCTGGCACTGGCCTTTGCGGCGGGAACCGCCGCCATGCCGCTGCTGCTGTGCCTGCACCTGGGCGCGGTGATGGCGTTTTTTGCCACCATGCCCTACGGCAAGTTTGCGCACGGGGTGTACCGTGCAGCAGCCTTGCTGAAGTGGGCCGTGGAGCGCCGCCTGCCCACACGGCTGCGCCTGGGCTCTGAATGAAGGGGACAAGACATGCACACCGAAAGACTGCACACGGCAAGACTTGAGATCGCGTCCATGCAGCCGCGCTGCACGGCTGCTGAATGGCAGGCCCGCATCGACCTGGCGGCCTGCTACCGCCTGGTCGACCTCTACGGCATGAGCGACATGATGGCCAACCATGTCTCGTCGCACGTGCCGGGTGAGCCGGGGGCCTTTCTCATCAACCCCTACGGCATGATGTACGAGGAGATCACCGCCAGCAGCCTGATCAAGGTCAACCTGGCCGGCGAGATCCTGGCCGCGCCCGCGTTCTTTGACGATGGCGGCGAACTCGGCTACGGCGTCAACCGCGCGGGCTACGTCATCCACAGCGCCATTCACGAAGCGCGGCCCGAGGTGGCCTGCGTCATCCACACGCACAGCTGGGCGTCGATGGCGGTGAGCTCGCTCGAATGCGGCCTGCTGCCGCTGACGCAGACGGCGATGCGTTTTCTGAAGGTGGCCTACCACGACTACCAAGGCGTGGTGCTCGACGGCGCCGAGAAAGCCTCTCTGCTGGCCGACCTGGGCCAGGGCGAAGCGCTGATCCTGCGCAACCACGGCGCACTGACTGTGGGCCGCACCATCGGCGAGGCCTTCAACTGGATGCACAGGCTGGAGCTGGCTTGCAAGTCGCAACTGGCCGCCATGGCCTGCAACACGCCGTTCACCCAGGTGCCGCCCGAGGTGCTGCAAGCCACCTGGAACAACTACCAGCGCGGCACGCGCCGCCCTTACGGCCTGATGGAGTGGCCCGCCCTGCTGCGCAAGCTGGACCGCCTGGACCCGAGTTACAGGACATGAGCCCCCAAGCTCGCTTGCGCTCGCTACCCCCCAAGGTGGGGCGCGCCGGACGAAGAACAGTCCCTGCGGACTGTTCTTCGCCAGCGAGCGCCCGCCGGCATGCAAGCCGGCGGGCACCCCCAGCGGCCCGGCGAAGCCGGTTCCGCGGCGGCCACTTGGCGGTGGTCGACCTGCGTCTTGGCCTTTCTGTACGCCTCGACGGCCTGGAGCCAGACGCCGCTGGCCACCTACGAAGGTGCCGACCGCCTGGCGCGCATCGTCGAGGCGGCACGAAAAGAAGGCACGCTGACGCTGTACACGACGATCGCCGAGAAGGATCTACCGGCGTTCATCCAGCCCTTCGAGGCCAAGTACGGCATCAAGGTCAAGGTCTGGCGCGCCGGCACCGACAAGGTGCTGCAGCGCACGCTGGCCGAATCCGCCGCCCGCCGCGATGAGGTCGACGCG
>JANOLY010000408.1:0-2495 GCA_031420055.1 Burkholderiales bacterium
CGCGGCCCAGGCGCTGCGTGAAGGCGCGGTCGATCTTGACCTTGTCGAAAGGGAAGCGCCACAGGTAGGACAGGCTGGAGTAGCCGGTGCCAAAGTCGTCCATGGCGATGCGTGTGCCCAGCGCCTGCAGGGCCATCAGGGCACGCAGTACCTCTTCGGTGTCACCCATCAACAGCGACTCGGTGATCTCCAGCTCCAAGCGCGGCGCCGGCAAACCGCTGGCTGCCAGGGCGGCCTGCACCTGCGCGACGACGGCACCGTCGTGCTTGAACTGCGCCGGCGACAGGTTCACCGCGACCGACAGCGACCCCGGCCAGCGGGCGGCCTCGTGGCAGGCGGTGTGCAGCACCCAGCGACCCAGCTCGTCGATCAGGCCCGACTGCTCGGCCAGCGCGATGAAAACCGCCGGCGGTACGAAGCCGCGCGTCGGGTGCGGCCAGCGCGCCAGGGCCTCGTAGCCCTGCAGGCGGCGGCCGTCGGCATTGAACAGCGGTTGGTAGTGCAGCTGCAAGGTGCCCTGGGCCAGGGCCTGGCGCAGGTCATTGGTCAGTGCGCGGCGGTCCTGCAGGGACTGGTCGAGCACGGCGTCGTACAGGCTGTAGCAGGCCGGGCCCTGGGTCTTGGCGCGCAGCAGCGCCTGCTCGGCACGCTGGCTCAAGGTCTCGGGCTCGTCGCCGTCGGTGCCGTGCAGCGCCGCGCCCACGCACACGCTCACGCTCATGCTGACGTCCACCGCGCTTAGCAGCCGGTGCGCCGGCTGCATGGCGTCCAGCAAGCGCTGCGCCAGGTGGGTGACATCGCTGCTGGCCAGCACGCCGCCCTGCAACACGGCAAAGCGGTCGGCGCCCAGGCGGGCCAGCACGTCGCCGTTGCGCAGCGAGGCCAGCAAGCGCGCCGACACGGCGCGCAGCAGCTCGTCGCCCACGGCCTGGCCGTGCGTGTCGTTGAGCTCCTTGAACTGGTCGATGTCGACATGCAGCACCGCCAGACCCGGTCCACCGGGCCGCCTTTCCGCGCAGGCCTGGGCCAGCGCCTCGTGAAAGCTGCTGCGGTTGTAGGCGCCGGTCATGGTGTCGTGACGGGCCAGGTAGTGCATGCGCTCTTCGGCAGCCTGCTGCTGTGCGGCGCGGCGCCGCCACAGCCACAGGCCCAGTGACAGCATGCTGCCCAGCGCCAGGCCCGACACGGCCGCGGCCAGGCCGAACGAGCTGGCGGTGACGGCGGCGCGATCGGTCTGGTCGACCTCCAGCTCCATCACGCCGATCAGTTCGCGGCCGTGCATCACCGGCACCAGGGCCTGGCTGAAGACGCCGGGGAGGGACTTGCCGTCGCCCCGCCGCACGACGACCAACGGGCTGCCGGCGCGCACCGTGTCCGGCAGCGTCAGCGGCGGTGCATCGGTGGGTGCTGGGGTACCGATGGACTCCGACACCAGCACCAGCCTGCCCATGGGGTCGAACAACCGGTATTGGAACAGGCCGGCCATGCCACGCAGGCCGGTGAGTTGGTTCTGCGCCGCAGGCGAGGGCAGGTCGCCGAGAAACACCAGATCGATGTCGGGCACATTGGTGGCGACGTGTCGCGCCCAGGACAGGGCGCTGCGCTCGGCGTCCTGGGCCAGGTGGCGTTCGGCCAGGTGGTCGATGGACAGCAGCACGCCGGCCAGCGGCAGCAGGCCCAGTCCCAACCAGGCTGCCAGCTGGAAGGGTCTGGGCAGGCGCATCAGCATGGCGCGTACCGTTGGGACTGACCATGCAGCGCGCACACCCGCGCCCGGCCCAGGGCCAGCAGGTCCACCCTGAGCGACTCTCGCATCGCACCGTCGAAGGTGGCGCCCAGCGGGCTGTCGGCGAAGCCCTGGGGGTCGAGCACGGCGCTGCGGCCAGACACCAGGCGCACCCCGGGATGGTCCACCGAACGCACGGCCTTGAGCTGGCAACTCTGGGTCGGGCCGCAAGCACAGCCCGGCGCGGCGGCCACCGACCAGCACCAGTCCGCGCCCAGCGCCAGCTCGACATGCAGCGGCGCGCCCCGGCGTGCCGCTTCGAAGCGTGCATCGGCCAGGTCGGCGGCCAGGGCCTCGGCCGCCCCGCTCAGGCGTTCACGGGCCAGCCGGCCGTGCATCGACGGCAGGGCCAGCATGCCCAGCACACCCAGGATGGCCAGGCCGACGAGGAGCTCCAGCAGCGTCAGCCCGCGTGCGTTGTGTGGCTTCATCGGTTCCAGCAGCGGGCCGACGGCCCATGGTGGGTGAAGCCCTGGCTGACTTCCACGCTGAGCTGGGGGCATGCGCTGTCCTTGCGCTGGCGCCCCTGCGCCAAGGCCGTGGCGCGGTAGCCGTCACCGCCGCCGGTCACAGCCAGGGTGTACAGGCCCTGGGTGCTGGCGGGCTGGGGCACACCGCGCAGCACCGACAGCTCGGTGGCGTACAGCCCGTGCGCGGCGTGGTACTGGGCTTGAGCCAGCTGCAGCCGCGTCAAGGCGTCGACCGCATC
>JANOLY010000409.1:0-4559 GCA_031420055.1 Burkholderiales bacterium
GGCGAACCAGGCGTCGAACTTCACGGCCAGCAGGGTCAGCACCAGCGTCACTTCAATCAACGTGGGGACGATGCTGTACAGCGAGTAGCTGATAAGCGAGTGCACGGCGCGCGTGCCGCGTTCGATGTCGCGTGTCATGCCGCCGGTCTGGCGTTCGAGGTGAAAGCGCAGGCTCAAGGCGTGCAGGTGGCCGAAGACCTGCAGGCTGATGCTGCGCGCCGTGCCCTCGGTGGCCTTGGCGAAGATCAGTTCGCGCAGTTCGGTGAACAGCGATGTCGTCAACCGCAAGGCGCCGTAAGCCACCAGCAGCGCCACCGGCACGACCAGGATGGCGGCCGGGTCGCCCGGCTTGTAGGCCAGCGCGTCCACCAGTTGCTTCAGCAGCAGCGGCACGCCCACGTTGGCCACCTTGGCCAGCACCAGGAATGCCAGCGCGATGCCCACGCGCCAGCGGTAGCGCCACAGGTAGGGCAGCAGCTTGGCGAGAGTGCCCCAGTCGGAGCGGGCGGCCTTGCCGGGGGTGCTGGCAGCGGCTGCGGGGAGTGCGGACGCCGTGGCGTGTGGGGGCATGGGTGGGTTCAGACTTTCTGCAGAACGATGTGGCGGTAGCCAATGAGACCCAGGCTGACCGTGGAATGCATGAGGTAGCCGGCCAGCACATTGCGCCCACGCATGGGGTGGCGCCGCGCCAGCGCCCACCGGCCCAGCCAGGGCCAGCGGATGACGGCGCCGGTGACACGCTGCAGCCGCAGCAGGCTGGGCAGCACTTGTGTGTCCAGCGACGTCACGCTGCGGGGCTCGAAACCGGCCTGGCGCGCGCTGGCCAGCAATTCGTCCACCCCCTGCAACTGCGTGATGGCCATGCCCTTGGCGACCAGGTCGACGGCCAGGGCTTCGTCGGGCTGCAGTTGCGCGGGCGGGCGCGGCAGGTAGCCGTCGAACAGCGTGAAGCAGCCGCCGGGGCGCAGCACGCGGGCGGCTTCGGCAAGGGCTTGCGGCAGGTCGGTGGCGTAGCAAAAGGCCTCGATGCAGAACAGCTGGTCGAAGCTGGCGTCGGCGTAGGGCAGGTGGTGGAAGTCGCCCAGGGTCAGCGTGGTGTTGCTCAGGCCCAGGCCCTTCAAGCGGGCACTGGCGATCTCAAGGTGGCTGGGCGTGAGGTCGATGCCGGCGAAGCGGCAGGCCGGGTGGCGCGCCGCCAGGTAGCCCAGGTTGAAACCCTGGCCGAAAGCCAGCTCCAGCACGTCGGCCGGCGGCTGCGTGGCCCAGTCGCGTTCCATGCGGCGCAACTGGCCGTAGAAACCGTCGGGGTCGAAAGCGTCGCCATCGTTGAGCGCCATGTGCACGGCGCCTTCGCTGGAGTGGTACTTGCGGTAGGCGTCGTGGCAGTGTTCGTAGTAGTCCACCACCTGCTGCGCGCCCAAGGGCTGGCCCTGGATGGCGCCGAGCGCGAACACGCGCTGCAGCTTGCGCAGCCGGCGCGACAGGCTGGCGCTCTCGCGCTGTCGGGCGGCGGTGTCGGCGGGTGCAGCAGATACAGTCTCGGGCATGCTGCGATTGTCGCCGCGCACCACTTCGAGACCGCCGCCCATGGATCAGACTGACTCGACCCCCCGCCTGGTGCTGTCACCGCACACATTGCCCAGCGACGGTGGCGAGCTGGTGCTGCGCGTGATGCCGCTGCCGGCTGACGTGAACGCCAACGGCGACATCTTCGGCGGCTGGATCATGGCCCAGGTGGACCTGGCCGGCGCGGTGCTGCCTTCACGCATCGCCAAGGGCCGCATCGCCACGGTGGCGGTCAACCAGTTCATCTTCAAGCAGCCGGTGTCGATGGGCGACCTGCTGAGTTTTTATGCGCGCGTGACACGCATCGGGCGCACGTCGATCAGCGTGCACGTGCAGGTGTTTGCCGAGCGCAACCCGGCCAATCTGCATGTGGTGAAGGTCACCGAGGCCGATCTGACCTACGTGGCCATCGACGCCCAGGGCCAGCCGCGGCCGCTGCCGCGCTGAGCTGACGGTTCAGCGTTGGCGCGACGCGGCCTGCCGCCGCCAGGCCAGTCCGCGCAGACCAACCAGCCCGGCCAGCAGCAACGCCGCGGCACCGGGCTCGGGCACGGGCGACAGCATGATGCTGCCGACATCAAACACACCGCTGGCTTGCGAGGTGTTGTCGCCGAAGAACAGCAGGTTGCTCTGGTCATAGACCAGCGTGCCCGGGCTGCCCGCCAGTGTGGGGTAGTCGCGCATCGCGCCGTTGAACAGCGGCAGGCCGTCGACCGCGAGCGAGTACAGGTTGTTCTGCACCGTCAGCGTGTAGTTGCGAAAGGCCGATGCGGTGTCCAAGGCCACGCCCTCGCCTTGCACAAAGCCGTCGTCCGGCGCACCGGCCGTGTACTGCAAGGCCCAGACGCGGTCGTCCACGAAGGCCAGCTGCAGCGCCTTGCTCTGGTCCTGGCCTTGCAGCAGGATGGAGAAGGCCGTGCGGTTGGTGTTGCCGGAAGACTCAGAAATGACCTGCAGCCCGAACTGCAGCGTGAAGCCCGCGGCGGTGTCCAGCGTGGTGGCGGGCCTGAAGTGCCCGTGCTGCACCACCCCAGCACCGGTGGTGTCCAGCCGCAAGCGCGCACCGACCAGCGTGTCGCTGCCGGCCGTGGCCGATGACACGGTGTTGAAACCCTGTGCGCCGGGCAGGCCGGCGGCAGGGTCGTACAAGGTCACAGCACCGGCGTTGGCCGCGGCGGCAAGAAGCAAGGCAGTGGTGATTAATGGCAGTTGCATGGCGGCTCCTCGGGTTCAGGCGCCAGTGTGGCACTGGCGCGCCGGCCGCGGCCCCCTAAGCCCGGGGGGAGACGGCTGCGAGTCAGGCCAACTTCATCACGGGCCAGACCTGCACGGCCACGTGGTGGGCAATGCGGTTGGCGCAGTGCCGGTACACCGGCTCGCCGGGGTGGAATCCGTCCAGGGCCATCACGCTGGCATCCAGCGGCATGTCCACATCGACCAACGAGACATCGCTGCGCTGGCCGCACCAGCGCTTGAGCGCCAGGTTGTGGCGGTGCGCGTCGCTGCCGGCGACCCAGCGCAGCGGCTGCGGCAGGCCGGGAAAGCTGTGGATGGGCGGCAGCGGGCAGACCACCACATGCATCACGCCCGAGGCATTGCGCAGCCAGTTGACCAACGATTCACGATGCGCCATGGCGCGGTGCGAGGGCACCTGGTCGACCACGTCGTTGACACCCGTCACCAGCACAGCCAGGTCGGCGCGCACCTCGCCGGCGCCTTGCAGGAGTTGCAGTGTCTGCGCGGATGTCAAACCCGAGCGCGCCAGCAAGCGCCACTGCACGCGGGCGCTGCACTCGCGCGCCAGCAGCGGCATGAGCTGGCCGGCCAGCGCGTCACGCTGGTGCGCCACGCCCACGCCGGCGGCCGACGAATCACCCAGCATCAGCACGCGCAGCAGCGGCCCCTTGCCCACCATACCCTCGCGCTGGCCCACGGCCTCGGGCAAGCGCGGCAAGCGCCCGCGCGTGCGCAGCGCCTGCGCCACGAGCAGGGGGCTGAGTGCGAGCTTGATGGCCAGGGACATGGGGCCTGCGGGCAGTCAGAACTTGGAGAAATCGGGCTTGCGTTTCTGGAAGAAGGCCTGGAAGGCCTCCATCGCCTCGGGGCTCTTCAAGCGGCGCGCGAAGATGGCGCCTTCGGTGCGGATGGTCTGCTTGATCTGCTCCAACTGCGGCGCGCGCAGCAACTGCTTGGCCTCGCGCACGGCACCGGGCGGCAGGCTGTTGAAGCGCTCGGCCACCCGCCG
Source organism: Burkholderiales bacterium (assembly GCA_031420055.1). Classification (GTDB taxonomy): domain Bacteria; phylum Pseudomonadota; class Gammaproteobacteria; order Burkholderiales; family Burkholderiaceae_C; genus Rubrivivax. Next base: position 3,812 of record JANOLY010000409.1, read on the forward strand.
CGCGTGGTTCAGCACTTCTGCGGCCGGCAGCACGGCGTTGGCGATGCCGCACTCCACGGCTTGCCCGGGCGTGAAGGGGTCGCCCAGCAGCAGCTTCTCGGCCGCACGGCGGTGGCCCATCAACTGCGGCACGACCAGGCTGGAAGCAAACTCGGGCACCAGGCCCAGCGCCACGAAAGGCATGGCCAGGCGGGCTTCGTCCGAGACATAGACAAAGTCGCAGTGCAGCAGCATGGTGGTGCCGATACCCACGGCCGCGCCGGTGACCGCGGCCACCACGGGCTTGTCGAACTCCAGCAGCGCGCGCATGAACTGGAACACGGGCGAGTCCATGTTCTCGCTGCCCTGGCCGGGCGCGCGGGTCATGAAGTCTTCGATGTCGTTGCCCGAGGTGAACACCCCCGGCTGGCCGGTGATGAGCACGGCGCGCACCGCGGTGTCTTCACGCGCCAGGTTCAGCGCTTCGGTCATGGCCTGGTACATGGCCACTGTGAGCGCGTTTTTCTTCTCGGGGCGCGCGATCTCTATCGTCGCCACGCCGTTCAGAACAAAGGTCTTGATGCTCATGGTGTGATGTCCTTCAAACGCGCTCGATGATGCCGGCCGCCCCCTGCCCCATGCCCACGCACATCGTGACCATGCCGTACTTCAGCTGCTGGCGGTGCAGCGCGTGCACCACGGTGGCCGCGCGGATGGCACCTGTGGCGCCGAGCGGGTGGCCCAGCGCGATGGCGCCGCCCATGGGGTT
>JANOLY010000410.1:0-3472 GCA_031420055.1 Burkholderiales bacterium
AAGCGAACTCACTGCCTGCTCGCAGCGCCTGCTCGACACGCTGGCGCGCGTGTTGAAGAACGAACGGTTGGCCGCACTGCGCACGGGAGAACCGGCGCGTCACCATCGTTGCGCGGCCGCTCAGGCCCTGAGCGCCCTGAACGTCGTGTTGGCCCCTCACCGGCCCGGGCTGCCCGGCTGCTGACGCTGCCGCGCCAGCGCCACGAACCAGTCGATGCTGTCGGCGTTGGTCATCGCGTCGCGGTTGAGCACCAAGGCTGGGTCGGCGCCCATCAGCAGCTTCTTCACCGGCAGTTCGAGCTTCTTGCCTGACAGCGTGCGCGGGATCGCGCTGACCTGGAAGATGTCGTTCGGCACATGGCGCGCCGACAGCGCGGCCTTGATGGCGCTGCGCAGACGCTGCGTGAGTGCGGCGTCCAGCGTGAGGCCATCGCGCAACACCACGAAGAGCGGCATCCAGCTCTCGCGGCCCAGGTATTCCAGGTCCACCACCAGGCTGTCCATCACCTCGGGCAAAGCCTCGACCGCGCGGTAGAGCTCGGCCGTGCCAATGCGGATGCCATGGCGGTTGATGGTGGCGTCACTGCGGCCGTAGATGATGGCGCCGCAGGAACCGGACTCGGGGTGGGGCGTGATGCGGATCCAGTCACCGTGGCGCCATGCCGGAGGCTCTCCGTTCTTGCCAGGGTACATGTCGAAGTAACTTTCGACATAACGTTTGTTGTCAATGTCTCCCCAGAAGTACAGCGGCATCGACGGCAGCGGTTGCGTGCACACCAGTTCACCCACCTCGCCCGCGAGCGCGCGGCCGTCTTCGCTGTAGGCCTGCACTGCCGCACCGAGCCAGCGGCACTGCATCTCGCCCTTCACCACCGGCAACGTGCGGTTGCCACCCACAAAGGCGCCGGCAAAGTCGGTGCCGCCGCTGATGGGGTTGAGCCAGATCGGCTCGCCGCCCGGCCGGGGCATGTGGTGCCAGATCCAGTCGTAACACTCGTCCGACAGCGGGCTGCCGGTGGCGCCAATGGCACGCAGGCGCTGCAGGTCGGCTACCTGCTGCGGCACGACGCCCGCCTTCAGGCAACTGGCGAAGAAGGCCGCGCCGGCACCGAACCAGGTCACGCCAGCCGCGGCTGCAAAACGCCACAGCGTGCCCCAGTCGGCGGGCCGGCCGGTCTGCGGTGCCGGGCCGCCAGGGTTGCCGTCGTACAGGCAGATCGTGGTGCCGCCCAGCAGGCCGCTGAGCTGGCCGTTCCACATGATCCAGCCCGTGATGCTGAACCAGTGAAAACGCTCGCCGTGCTCTGCGCTCTGGGCGCTGGCGGTGATGTCGTTGTGCAGCACACCGCCTTTCAAGGCCTCGAGAATGACGCCGCCGTGGCCGTGCACGAGGGGTTTGGGCATGCCGGTGGTGCCGCTGGAGTAGACGATCCACAGTGGGTGGTCGAAGGGCAGCCAGGCGGGTTGCCAGTCTTCGCGGTCGCTGGGGTCGCCCGCCGTCCAGTCTGCAAAGGCGTGCGCCGTGCGGCCGGGCGCGGCAAAGTCAGCTGGCGCTGTGCTGGCATCCAGTTCGGCCAGCAAGACAAAGTGTTGGACCGATGGCAGCCCCGCCAGCACTTCGTGCAGCACCGCGCGGCGGTCGTGGCTGACGCCGCCCCAGACCTGGCCGTCCACCGCCAGCAGCACCTTGGGTCCGATTTGGCGAAAGCGGTCGAGCACGGCCACCGGGCCCATGTCGGGGCTGCACACGCTCCAGAGGGCGCCCACACTGGCACAGGCCAGCAGCGCAACAGCGGCGGCCGGTGCGTTGGGCAGATACGCGCAGACGCGGTCGCCCGGCAGCACGCCGGCCGCTTGCAGCCGCGCCGAGACTGCGCCAACCTGGCGTTTGAGTTCGGGCCAGCTCATCTCGGCCGGCGCAGCCATGCGCTCGTTCTGGAACACGATGGCCGGGTGGCCCGCCGCGTGCGCGGCGGCTGCATGGCGCAGTGCCTGGCGTGCGTAGTTGAGCTGCGCGCCCGGGAACCAGACGGCACCGGGCATCACCGGTGCTTCCAGCACGCAGCGGTAGGCGGTGGGCGACTCGATCTGGAAGTAGTCCCAGATGGAGGCCCAGAACGCACTCAGGTCCGTCGTGCTCCAGCGCCACAACGCGTCATAACTGTCGAAGTGCAGCCCTCGTTCGCGCTCCAGCCACTGCTGGTAGAGCGTGATGCGGGGCGTCGGTAGCGTTTTCATCGTCTTCATGCAGGCGCGTCGCCGGGGTCGACAAAGCGCCAGATGTCGCGCATGAAGGGGTGGCGCCAAAAGCCTTCTGTCTAGGGCTGCACGACGTCGAGGTAGACGTTGTGCAGGACCACCTTGAAAGGCATGTAGGCCACCAGCATGTCCTTGGCCTGGCGCATGACGGCGTCGCGTTCGGGGCCGTCGGGCAGCGCGCGCTGGCGTTCGTAAAGGCGGTCAAAGGCGGGCAGGTTGAAGCGCGGGTCGTTGGCTTCACTGGCATTGGGGCCATAGGCGATGGCCAGGAAAAAGCCGCCGTCGGGCGACACGGCTGACCAGGAATAGCCCCACATCATCAGCGAGCCGGCGCGGCTCTTCTTCAGCAGCTCGGGCCAGGTGGAGACGTCGAACACCATCTTCAGCCCCACCGCGTCCATGCTGCGTCGCCAGACCTCGTTGGCTCGCCGGTCTTGCTGACTCGACTGCGTGGCCATGCTCAGCACGAGCGGGCTGCCGTCGGGTTGTTCGCGCCATCCATCCCCGTCGCGGTCGACATAGCCGTAAAGGTCGAGCAGGGCCTTGGCGCGCGCCGGGCTGAAATCGCTCATCTCGCTTTTGTAGGCCGGGTCGTAGCCGCTGGTGAAGGGTGCGACGGTGCTCTGCGCGCGCGCGCCAAAGCCACCCAGCACATGGTTGACATAGCCATCACCGTCAAAGGCCAGGCCGATGGCGCGGCGCAGCGCCACCTTCTCGGGCGCGTAGCCGCCGACGAGCGGGTGGTCCATGAAGAAGAAGCTCATGCTCATATCAGCCTGCAGCTGTTTGTGCAGGCGCACGCCGCGCTTGGCCAGGTACGGTGCAATCGTGCCGCCCGGTGCGGCGAGCGGGCGGAAGTTGCCCGGCACCAGCAGCCAGTGGTAGGTGCCGTTCAGGAACGACAGCCAGCGCGGTTGGTTTTCTTCGACGATGTCCACCACCACCCGGTCGGCCAGCGGCAGCATCTTGCCCAACAGGTGCGCGGCGGCGCGCTGGGCGATGGGGTCGCTGGCTGGCACACCGTCGTACTGCATGGCGCGGAAGTGCGGTGAACGTTCGATCTCGATGCGCGAAGCGCGGCGCCAGCTCTTCAGGCGAAAGGCACCTGTCCCTACCGGGTGGGCGCCGATATCGTCACCGTACTTCTCCACCACCTCGCGCGCCACCGCGCCCAGGATCTGCGGCGTGGCCAGTGTGTAGATGAAGCGCGGGT
>JANOLY010000411.1:0-1900 GCA_031420055.1 Burkholderiales bacterium
GACGAGCTGCCGCAGTTGATTGACGTGTTGCAGGGCACGATGAGCCTGGTCGGCCCGCGCCCCGAGGTGCCGCGCTATGTGGCGCACTACCCGCCGGCCTTGCGCGCGCGGGTGCTGGCGGTGCGACCGGGTATCACCGACCCGGCCTCGCTGCAGGCCCTGGATGAGAGTGCGTTGCTGGCGCGCGCGGCCGACCCCGAGCGCGAGTACATCGAACGCATCCTGCCGGCCAAGTTGCAGACCTCGGCCGACTACGCCGAGCGCGCCACGCTGCGCAGCGACCTGGGCGTGCTGCTGCGCACGGCGCGGCGCTTGCTGCGGACTACCGCCTAGACTCGCCCGCTGCGTGCCGCCACGCGCGCAGCCACTCCGCACCCGACCGCATGTCCACACCGCTCACTGCCTGGCACCGGCTGGACTTGTTCCTGGCCCGCCTGCGGCCGCACCGCGAGCCTTTGTCGCTGTTGGCCGATGCGCTGGTGATTGCGGCCTGTTGGCATATCACCTATCTGTTTCGACTGGGCTTCGAGCGCTGGTCGACTGCGCGCCCCAGCTACGACCTGTGGGTGATGCTGGGTGTCATCGCCGCCTATCTGGGGGCCCTGGTGTTGACGCGCGTGCCGCAGAGCATGTGGCGCTTTTCTGGCTTTGGCGAGGTCAAGCGCTTGACGCTGGCCTGTGCCTTGGCCGGTACCGTGGCCGCTGTGGTGGTGATGGCGCTGGGCCTGGTGAAGGTGCCGCGCGCCGTGCTGGGCCTGCACCCGGTGGTGGCGCTGATGGGGCTGTGCATCGTGCGCATCGCCTACCGCATGCTGTACGAACACGCGCGTTCGCGCATCACCGGCAGCGAGCGCGAGATCCGCCGCGCCATCGTGATGGGCGCAGGGGCTGCGGCGCGGCTGCTGCTGGCCGGCATCCACGAACAGGGCTGGGTGGTGCTGGGCCTGCTCGACGACGACCCCGCCAAGCAGCGTGCACGCATCGGCGGCGTGCCGGTGCTGGGCCGGCTGGAATCGGTCGCCGACAAGGCCGTGCGCGGTGCGGCCACGCACATCGTCATCGCGCTGCCCGGTGCCAGCCCGGCGCAGCGCCGGCGCGCGCTGGAACTGGCCGCCGGCACCGGCCTGCCGGTGCTGACAGTGCCCACCGTGGACGAGCTGCGCACCGGCAAAAGCCGCATCGAACGCCTGCGCGACATCGAGCCCGAAGACCTGCTGGGCCGCGACCCCGTGGTGCTTGACGAGAGCGGCGTGCGCGAAACCCTGGCCGGCAAGACCGTGCTCATCACCGGCGCGGGCGGCAGCATTGGCAGCGAGCTGTGCCGTCAGGTGGCGCGCTTTGGCCCGGCGCGGTTGGTGCTGTTCGAGCAGAGCGAGTTCAATCTCTACGCCATCGAACAAGGCCTGGCCGAGAGCTTTGCGGCGCTGGAGCTGGTGCGGTTGATCGGCGACGTGAAGGACCTGGCCCAGCTGCGCGACTGCTGCGCGCGGTGGCGGCCGCAGGTCGTGTTCCACGCCGCGGCCTACAAGCATGTGCCGCTGATGGAAGCGCACAACGCCGCCGCGGCGCTGCGCAACAACACCTTGGGCACGCACCACGCGGCGCTGGCCGCGGCCGAGTGCGGGGCAGAGCGCTTTGTGCTCATCAGCACCGACAAGGCCGTCAACCCCACCAACGTGATGGGTGCGACCAAGCGCGCCGCAGAGATGGTGCTGAGTCAACTGGCCACCGAGCACGCCGGCACGCGGTTCATGGCTGTGCGCTTTGGCAACGTGCTGGGCAGCAGTGGCAGCGTGATCCCCAAATTCAAGGAACAGATCGCGCGTGGCGGCCCCGTCACCGTGACGCACCCGGACATCATTCGCTACTTCATGACCATCCCCGAAGCCGCGCGCCTGGT
>JANOLY010000412.1:0-3684 GCA_031420055.1 Burkholderiales bacterium
GTGATGGTGCGCTGGCTGCAGCAGCAAGGCCTGCAGGCCGGCAGCTTTCAAACCGAATTCGGCACTGACGATGACGCGGCGGCATGAGCCCGCGCAACGCCCTGAGCTGCCGCCGCAGCCGGCTCAGCTGCCGGCAGTCGGGGCAGTCTGTCCAGACCCCCTAAAGTCCGGGCATGGCAAAGCACCCCATCCACCCCGACCGGGCCGCCGATTCGATCGACGCTCAGCCAACAGATATCGACCCCGTCGAAACGGCAGAGTGGCGTGAGGCCTTCCAGGCCCTGGCTGCCAGCCACGGCCATGAGCGTGCGACCTTTATCCTGCAGCAGTTGGCCGGCATGGCGCGCGAGCTGCAACTGGATTGGGTGCCCGAACTGCTGAGCCCGTACTTCAACAGCATTGCCGTAGACCGGCAGCCGCCGTTTCCGGGCGACCTGGCGGTGGAAGAGCGGCTCGCCTCGTTGATGCGCTGGAATGCGTTGGCGATGGTGGCGCGCGCCAACGGTGCTTACGGCGAGCTCGGCGGCCACATCGCCAGCTACGCCAGTGCGGCCGATCTCTTCGAGGTCGGCTTCAACCATTTTTTCCACGCCCGCGAAGGCGCTCAGGCTGGGCAGCATGGCGGCGACCTGGTGTTTTTTCAGCCGCACAGTGCCCCCGGGGTCTACGCGCGGGCTTTTCTCGAAGGCCGGCTGACGGCCCAGGACCTGGCGCACTACCGCCAGGAAATCACCGCCCCGGTGGCGGGCGCGCGCGGTCTCAGCAGCTACCCTCACCCCTGGCTGATGCCCGACTTCTGGCAGTTCCCCACCGGCTCGATGGGCATCGGCCCCATCAGCTCGATCTACCACGCACGCTTTATGCGTTATCTCAGCCATCGGCAACTGCTGGACTGCAGCCGGCGCAAGGTCTGGGGCGTGTTTGGCGACGGTGAGATGGACGAGCCCGAGAGCATGAGCGCGCTGACCCTGGCCTCACGCGAAAAACTCGACAACCTGGTCTGGGTGGTGAACTGCAATCTGCAGCGGCTGGACGGCCCGGTGCGCGGCAATGGCCGCATCATCGATGAACTGGAATGCCTGTTCCGCGGCGCCGGCTGGCACGTCATCAAGCTGCTCTGGGGCAGTGACTGGGACGGCCTGTTTGCCCGCGACAAGACCGGTGCCCTGGCCCGGGCTTTTGCCGACACCGTGGACGGCCAAATGCAGACCTTTGCCGCCAAGGACGGCCGCTACAACCGTGACCATTTCTTCGGCCAGAACGCGGAACTGACCCGCCTGGCGCAGGGCATGACCGACGAACAGATCGACCGCCTCAAACGTGGTGGGCACGATCTGGTGAAGATTTACGCCGCCTATGCCGCAGCGGCCGAACACCGCGGCCAGCCCACGGTCATCCTGGCCCACACCAAAAAGGGTTTCGGCATGGGCAGCGCCGGTCAGGGCAAGATGACCACCCACAGCCAGAAAAAGCTGGACGGGGCGGCGCTGATCGAGTTTCGCAACCGTTTCAACCTGCCGCTCAGCGACGAACAGGCCACCCAGTTGGTTTTTTTCAAACCCGCCGAAGACAGCGTGGAGATGAACTACCTGCGCCGCCAGCGCGAAAAGCTCGGCGGCAGCCTGCCGCGGCGCGACACCGCTTGCCAGCCCCTGCCGGTGCCGCCCCTGGGCAGCTACGCGGCTTTTGCAGTGGCGGCAGCGGGCAAGGAAATGTCCACCACCATGGCCTTTGTGCGGTTGCTGGGCAACTTGCTGAAAGACCCGCAACTGGGGCCGCGCATCGTGCCCATCGTGGCTGACGAAGCGCGCACTTTCGGCATGGCCAACCTGTTCAAGCAGGTGGGCATTTATTCCAGTCTGGGCCAGCGTTACGAGCCTGAAGACATCGGCTCGGTGCTGAGTTATCGCGAGGCCCTGGACGGCCAGATCCTCGAAGAAGGCATCAGCGAAGCGGGCGCCCTGGCCAGCTGGACAGCGGCCGCCACCAGGTGGCTGCTGCCGTCCTGGTGTTGCAAGCCTTCACCTCCCAGCGTGGTGCGCCCCGAGGTGGCACCCAGCAGGAAGCCGCGCGCACGCTGGTCGGCTGCCGCCCAGATCGCGTCGCCCACGCGCTGAAAGCCGAACATCGAGTAGTAAATGTAGAACGGCAGCATCGCCAGCCCGTGCACGCTGTAACTCGTGGCCGCCGCCGTCCAGCTGGCGATGGCGCCGGCCTCACTGATTCCCCCCTCCAGGATCTGGCCATCCACCGCTTCGCGGTAACTCAGCACCGAGCCGATGTCTTCCGGGGCGTAGCGCTGGCCCACGCTGGAGTAGATGCCCACCTGCTTGAACAGGTTGGCCATGCCGAAAGTGCGCGCCTCGTCGGCCACGATGGGCACCACACGCGGGCCCAGAGCGGGGTCCTTGAGCAGGTTGCCCAGCAAGCGCACGAAGGCCATGGTCGTGCTCATCTCCTTGCCAGCGGCCGCGACTGCAAACTGGGCATAGGCCGCGAGTGCTGGCTTGGTGGGGATGTCGGCGGTGTCGTCGCGCCGGGGCAGGTAGCCGCCCAGTGCCGCGCGCCGGGCGTGCAGGTAACGCATCTCCGGGCTGTCGTCCGCAGGTTTCAGGAAATCGAGCCGGGTCGCCTGTTCATCGGAGAGCGGCAGGTTGAAGCGGTTGCGGAACTCGACCAGCTCGGCGCCGTCGAACTTCTTCTGGCTGTGCGTGGTCATGCGGCCCTGCCCCGCGCTGCCCATGCCATAACCCTTCTTGGTATGCGCCAGGATGACCGTCGGCTGGCCCTGGTGGGCGGCCGCTGCCGCATACGCGGCATGGATCTTCACCAGATCGTGGCCGCCGCGCTTGAGCCGGTCGATCTGCTCGTCGGTCAGGCCCTGCGCCAGGCGCCGCAGGTCCTCGTTCTGGCCGAAGAAGTTGTCGCGGTTGAAGCGGCCATCCTTGGCCGCGAAGGTCTGCATCTGGCCGTCGACCGTGTCGCTGAAGGCACGCGCCAGCGCCCCGTTCACGTCGCGCGCGAACAGGCCGTCCCAGTCACTGCCCCACTCCAGCTTGACCACGTTCCAGCCGGCGCCGGCAAAAAGCCTTTCCAGTTCGTCGATGATGCGGCCGTTGCCGCGCACCGGGCCGTCCAGCCGTTGCAGGTTGCAGTTGACGACCCACACCAGGTTGTCGAGCCGCTCCCGCGCGGCGAGCGTGAGCGCACTCATGGATTCGGGTTCATCCATTTCGCCATCGCCGAACACGCCCCAGACCTTGCGCCCGGCGCAGTCGAGCAACTGGCGGTGCGTGAGGTAGCGCATGAATCGCGCGTGGTAGATCGAGCTGATCGGCCCGATGCCCATCGAACCGGTGGGGAACTGCCAGAAGTCCGGCATCAGCCACGGATGCGGATAACTGCTCAGGCCGCGCACGCCGTGCTCCCGGCCCGTCAATTCCTGGCGGTAGTGCGCCAGGTCGTCTTCGCTCAGCCGCCCTTCGAGGAACGCGCGGGCATACACGCCCGGCGCGCTGTGCGGCTGGAAGAACACCAGGTCGCCCCGGTGCTGGCCCGGGCCGGTGCCCGCGCGCGCATGGAAGAAGTGGTTGAAGCCGGCCTCGAACAGGTCTGCCGCGCTGGCGTAGCTGGCGATGTGGCCGCCCAGATCGCCGTAGGCCTGGTTGGCCCGCACCACCATGG
>JANOLY010000413.1:0-2294 GCA_031420055.1 Burkholderiales bacterium
CCCGGGGGCTCGTTCATCTGGCCATAGACCATGGCCACTTTGGACTCTTCGAGCTTCTCGAGGTTGACGACGCCCGAATCGGCCATCTCGTGATAGAAGTCGTTGCCCTCGCGCGTGCGCTCGCCCACGCCGGCAAACACCGACAGACCCGAGTGCGCCTTGGCGATGTTGTTGATGAGCTCCATCATGTTCACGGTCTTGCCGACACCAGCGCCGCCGAACAGGCCGACCTTGCCGCCCTTGGCAAACGGGCAGATCAGGTCGATCACCTTGATACCGGTTTCCAGCAGCTCTTGCGACGGGCTCAGCTCGTCGTAGGCCGGGGCCTTGCGGTGGATGCTCATGGTGAGCGTCTGGTCGACCGGGCCGCGCTCGTCGATGGGGTTGCCCAGCACGTCCATGATGCGGCCCAGCGTCGCCGTGCCCACGGGCACTTGAATGGAGTCGCCGGTGTTGCTGACCATCAAGCCGCGGCGCAGGCCGTCGGACGAGCCCAACGCGATGGTGCGCACCACGCCGTCGCCCAGCTGCTGCTGCACTTCGAGCGTGAGCGCGGTGCCTTCGAGCTTGAGCGCGTCATAGATGCGCGGCATCTTGTCGCGCGGGAATTCCACGTCCACGACCGCGCCGATGCACTGGACGATCTTGCCTTGGGCTTGTGTATTTGACATTTGAGGTCCTTGAAACTTGTGTCGTGCTGAATTCGGGTGCTTGTGGGGCGAGGTTCAACCACCAATCGCCGCGGCGCCGCTGACGATTTCCGACAGTTCTTTGGTGATCGCCGCCTGCCGGGACTTGTTGTAGATGAGCTTCAACTCACCAATCAGCGTGCCGGCGTTGTCGGTGGCCGACTTCATGGCCACCATGCGCGCGCTTTGCTCGCTGGCCATGTTCTCGGCCACGGCCTGGAACACCAGCGCTTCGATGTACCGCGTGAGCAAGTCGTCGATGACGGTGGGCGCGTCGGGCTCGTAGATGTAGTCCCAGCCGTACTGCTTCTTTTCGGCCTCGGTCTGCTCCAACCGCGCTGCGCTCAGCGGCAGCAACTGCTCGATGACGGGTTCCTGCTTCATCGTGTTGATGAACTTGGTGTAGCAGACGTGCACGGCGTCGAGCTTGCCGGCCACGAAGGCGTCGAGCATCACCTTCACCGGACCGATGAGCTTTTCAAGCTGCGGCGCGTCGCCCAGCTGGATGGCGTGGCTGATGACGTTGGCGCCGACACGGTTCAAGAAGCCGAAGCCCTTGTTGCCGATGGCCACGGCCTGGATGGCCAGCCCCGCGGTCTGGGCGTCCTTCATCTTGTTGGTGACGGCCCGCAAGATGTTGGTGTTCAAGCCACCGCACAGGCCCTTGTCGGTGCTGACGACGATGAAGCCCACGGCCCTGGCCGCGGCGCCCGTGCGCATGTAGGGCGACTTGTACTCGGGGTTGGCCTCGGACAGGTGCGCCGTGATGTTGCGGATCTTGTCGGCGTAGGGCCGCGCCGCGCGCATGCGCTCCTGCGCCTTGCGCATCTTTGAAGCGGCGACCATTTCCATGGCCTTGGTGATCTTCTTGGTGTTCTCCACCGATTTGATCTTGCCGCGAATTTCTTTACCGACCGCCATGGTCTTTCTCCTGGGCGAAGGTTAGGCGAAGGACTTCTTGAAAGCGGCAATCGCCCCAGCGAGTTCTTCTTCCGCGCCCTTGTCCATGGCCTTGTCGTGCTCCAGCTTGGCCAGCAAAGCAGCATGGCTGCTCTTCAAGTGCTGGTGCAGGCCGTGTTCGAAGCCCAGCACCTTCTTCACATCGATGTCGTCCAGGAAGCCCTTGTTGACGGCGTACAGCGTGGCGGCCATCAGGCTGATGGGCAGGGGGCTGTACTGCGGCTGCTTGAGCAGCTCGGTCACGCGCGCACCGCGGTCGAGCTGCTTGCGTGTGGCGGCGTCCAGATCGGACGCAAACTGCGCGAAGGCCGCCAATTCGCGGTACTGCGCCAGGTCGGTACGGATGCCGCCCGACAGGCTCTTGATCAGCTTGGTCTGCGCCGCACCACCCACCCGCGACACCGAGATGCCGGCGTTGATGGCGGGGCGGATACCGGCGTTGAACAGCGAAGTCTCCAAGAAGATCTGGCCGTCGGTGATGGAGATGACGTTGGTCGGCACGAAGGCCGACACGTCGCCGGCTTGCGTTTCGATGATCGGCAGCGCCGTCAGCGAGCCCGTCTTGCCTTTGACCTCGCCCTTGGTGAAGGCCTCGACGTAATCGGCGTTGACGCGCGCGGCGCGTTCGAGCAGGCGGCTGTGGAG
>JANOLY010000414.1:0-5386 GCA_031420055.1 Burkholderiales bacterium
AACATCCTGGACGCCGCCGACCAAGGCGACCTGACGCGCGGCCATGTCAGCGTGCGCGTGCCCGGCGACGCGGCGCACTTCTACATGAAGCCGCACAGCCAAGGGCTGGACGAGATCACACCCGAGAACATCGTGCTGTGCAACCTGGCCGGCGAAAAGGTGGGCGGCGGCGGGCGGCGCCACAGCGAGGTCTTCATCCACAGCGAGATCTACAAGTGCCGCCCCGATGTGATGAGCGTCATCCACACCCACCCCACCCACGCGGTGGCGCTGTCGGCCACGGGGAGACCGCTGCTGCCCATCAGCCAGCCCGGGGTGGCCTTTTGTGATGGCGCCGAGCGCGGCGTGCCGTACTTCACCGGGACCATCGACCTCATTCGCACGGCGGAAATGGGGGCGGCCGTGGCGCATGCGCTGGGCGGCGCGTCGGCGGTGTTTTTGCGCAACCACGGCGTGGCCGTGGTGGGCGCCAGCCTGCAAGAAAGCACGGTGCTGGCGCTGCTGCTGGAAGAGGCCTGCCGCATCCAGCTGCTGGCGCAGGCCGGTGGTGGGGTGGGCGAGATGTTCGACGCGGCCAGCATCGCCAAGCTGCACCACAACATCACCCAGCCCGAGCAGTACAGCGTGAACTTCGACTACCTGAGCCGGCGCGTACGCCGCGCCCGCGCGGACTGAACGGCCGACCTGGGCTTGGACCCAGCCGCATCCACAACCAACGCAGGAAACAAGCATGACTCTGTTCCCCTCAAAAACGCTGCTCGGCTTGCTGGCCTTGCTGGCATTTGCCGCGGCACCCACCGCGGCGCTGGCGCAAGACGCCGGCAAGGCCGCGCGCGACCTGGCCCTGTACACCGGCGCCGACCGCCACGACCGCCTGCTGGAGCTGGCACGCAAGGAAGGCGAGCTGAGCGTCTACCACGTCTACCCCGCGCTGCCGGCCATCATCACCGCCTTCAGCAAGAAGTACGGCCTGAAAGTGAAGGCCTGGCGCTCGGGCTCGGAAGCCGTGTTGCAACGGGTCAGCGCCGAGTCGCGCGGCAACCGCCACGAGGTCGACGTGGTGCAGAACAACGCGCCCGAGAACGAAGCCGCTTGGCGCGAGAAGCTGCTGCTCGAGGCGGTGTCGCCGCACTACAAGGACCTGATGCAAGGCGTGGTGCCGGCGCACAACGGCTATGTGGGCTTCACGCTGGACATCTGGACCGCGGCCTACAACACCCAGTCGGTCAAGAAAGAAGAACTGCCCAAGACCTATGCCGAACTGGCCGACCCGCGCTGGAAGGGCCGCCTGGCCATCGAAGCCAACAACCACGCCTGGTTTGGCACGCTGCTGGCCGAGCTGGGTGAAGCGCAGGGCCAGAAGGTCTTCGACAACATTGTGGCCAACAACGGCATCGGTGCGCGCAAGGGGCATTCGGTGTTGGCCAACCTGGTGGCCTCGGGCGACATCCCGCTGGCGTTGACGGTGTACAGCTGGATCCCCGAGCAGCTGAAGAAAAAGGGCGCGCCGATCGAGAACCACGTCATCCAGCCGCTGCTGGCCCAGCCCAGCACCATCGGCGTGATGCGCCGCGCGCCCAACCCGGCCACGGCGCTGCTGTTCCATGACTTCATGGTCAGCCCCGAGGGCCAGAAGTTGCTGGCCGAGAACCAGTTTGTGCCCACCAGCCGCGTGCAGGACAACCCCTTGTCGCGTGTGCCGATGAAAATGCTGGACCCGGTGCGCGTGCTGGACATGCAAGACAAGTGGCTGAAGAACTTCGAAGACACCATCATCAAGCGGGCCAAGTGAGCCGATGAGCGCACCGCTGCGCGTGGGCATCGCCGGCCTGGGCGCCGCCGGCCAGGCCTTCGTGCCGGCCCTGCTGGCGCACCCCGGCTTCACCTGGGTGGCGTTGGCCGAGCCGCTGGACACCGTGCGCCACGGGCTGGCCGCGCGCCACGGCGTGGCGGCTTATGCCGGCCTGCCCGAGATGCTGGTGCACCCGGGGCTGGACGCGGTGATCGTGGCCACGCCCACGCCGCTGCACGCCGCGCAGGTGCAGCAGGCGGCGGCGGCGGGCTTGCACGTGCTGGTGGAAAAGCCCATGGCGGTGACGCTGGACGATGCACGCGCGATGGTGCAGGCCTGTGCTGCTGCCGGCGTGGCGCTGCTGGTGGGGCATTCACACGGCTACGACGCGCCCATCGCGGCGATGCGCGGGCTCATCGAAGCCGGCACGCTGGGCGCCGTGGGCATGGCGCACACCTGGTGCTTCAGCGACTGGGTGTGGCGCCCGCGCCGTCCCGACGAGCTTGACGCAGCCCAAGGCGGCGGCGTCACCTTCCGCCAGGGCTCGCACCAGTTCGACATCCTGCGCTTGCTGTGCGGCGGCCGCGCGCGCAGCGTGCGCGCCAAGGCCTTCGATTGGCAGCCGGAGCGCCGCACCGTCGGCGCCCATGTCGCCTTCATCGACTTCGAAGGCGGCCCGGCGGCCACTGCCGTCTACAACGGCTACGGCGGCTTCAGCAGCATGGACCTGTGCTTCGACATCAGCGAATGGGGCCTGCATCAGCCGCCCGGCGCGCGACCGCAGCTGCCGGCTTATGGTGACGCGCAGGCCGAACTGCAGGCCAAGCAAGCGCGCGCGGCGGGCGCCATCGAGGCCAGCGCGCCGCACACGCCGTTCTTCGGGCTGACGCTGGTGAGCTGCGAACGCGGCGACATCCGCCAGGCGCCCAACGGCCTGCGCCTGCACACCCGCGGCGGCGTGCAGGAAGTGCCGGTGGCGGTGGACCGCAGCCCGCGCGAGCGCGTGCTTGACGAATGGCATGCGGCCGCAGCCGCCGACAGGCCCGCGCTGCACAGCGGCGCCTGGGGCCTGGCCAACCTGGAGCTGTGCGTGGCCGCGCTGGCCTCGTCGCGCAGCGGTCGTGAAGTGCTGCTGCACGAGCAGATCGCCGTGCCCAAATAGGGCGCGGGCTCGCGGGTTAGCACTGAGGCCACGGCCTTGACACCCCCCCGGGTATCTGCCTACATTCGTGGTTCGCTATACGGACCGTCGTTCCGCTAAACAGAACACACCAGAACATGACTCCCGCAGCCTCCGCGCCACCGACATCCGCTCAGCCCCAGGGCCGAGGCAGCCCGCGTGCGCGTTTCGACATCCGCCCGTGGCTGACCTGGAAGAGCCTGGTGATTGGCGCGTGCGTCCTGTTCACGATGTACATCGCGGTGATGCCGCTGCTCTTCCTGTTCTGGCAGAGCTTCTTCACGCCCCAGACCGCCACCAAGGCGGCCGTGTTCACCTGGGGCAACTACATCACCGCCTACGGCAGCAAGGACACCGGGCGCCTGTTCGGCAATTCGCTGCAATTCGCCTTTGGCACGGCGACCTTCGCCTTCGTGCTCGGCACCACGTTGGCCTGGCTCAACGAGCGCACCAACACGCCGTTCAAGTCGGTGTTCTTCGCCATGGCGCTGATCCCCTTGGTCATGCCCGGCATCCTCTTCACGGTGTCGTGGATCCTGCTCGGCAGCCCCAAGATCGGCATCGTCAACCTGACCCTGATGTCGCTGTTCAATCTCGACACGGCGCCGTTCAACATCTACTCGATGTGGGGAATGATCTGGGTCGACGGGCTGCAGGAATCGACCGTCGCTTTCCTGCTCATGACGGCCGCCTTCCGTGCCATGGACCCGTCGCTGGAAGAGTCCGCAATGATGAGCGGCGCCAACGTCTTCCAGGTGCTGTGGCGGGTCACGCTGCGCCTGGTGTGGCCGGCCATCTTCGCCACCTTCCTGATCCTGTTCGTCAAGGCGATCGAGAGTTTCGAGGTGCCGGCCCTGCTGGGCTTGCCGGTCGGCATCCAGGTCTTCACATCGGCCATCTACCAGGCGGTGCATCGCTATCCCAGCCAGATCGGCCAGGCCTCGGCCTACGCCGTGGCGCTGCTGGTCATCACCACGGCGGGCATTTACTTCATCAGCCGCCTGTCGGCCAGCGGCAGCCGCTACTCGACGATGACCGGCAAGGGCTTCAGGCCGCGCCTGGTCGACCTCGGGCCCTGGCGCTGGGTGGCGGTGGGCGTGTTCATCGTCTACTTCTCGTTCATCGTGGTGCTGCCCTTCAGCGTGCTGCTGTGGTCGTCATTGCAGAAGTTCTACGCCGTGCCGTCGATGGCGGCGCTGCAGAACCTCACGCTCGACCCCTATCGTTTCGTCCTCAGCTACCCCAACTTGCTGCGTGCCGTGGGCAACAGCCTGCTGCGGAGCTTCAGTTGCGCCACGGTGATCATGCTGCTCACCTCGGTGATCTGCTGGATCGTCGTCAAGACCAAGCTGCCCGGCCGCTGGTTGCTTGACAACCTGGCCTCGATGCCGATGGTCTTCCCGGGCCTGGTGCTGGGGCTGGCGCTGATGATCTTCTACCTGAACGTCGACATCGGTGTCTACGGCACGATGTGGATCCTGCTCATCGCCTACGTCACGCGCTTCATGCCCTACGGCCTGCGCTTCAACACCACGTCGATGCTGCAGATCCACAAGGAACTGGAAGAGAGTGCGGCGATGAGCGGCGCCGGCTGGGGCACCACCTTCCGCCGCATCGTGCTGCCGCTGCTCAAGCCGGGGCTGCTGGCGGGCTGGATCTACATCATGATCGTCTCCATCCGCGAGCTGTCCAGTTCCATCTTGCTGTACAGCCCGGGCACGGAAGTCATCTCCATCATCATCTGGGAGCTGTGGGAAAACGGCCAGTACGTCGAGCTGTCGGCCCTGGGCGTGATGTTCATCCTGATGCTGTTCGTGCTGGTGATGATTTCGCAAGCCATCGGCAAGAAATTCGGCATCAAAGAATAGGCCGCAAGGCTCCAAGGAACCCACTGTGCTGAAGATCGAATCGCTCTACACCGAATACAAGAACGAACTGGGCCAGCCTGTGAAGGCGGCGCAGGACGTCAACATCGACGTGCCCGAGGGCCACTTCTTCACGCTGCTGGGGCCCAGCGGCTGCGGCAAGACCACCACGCTGCGCAGCATCGCGGGTCTGGAGCGACCCAACGCGGGCGAGATCTCGGTCAGCGACGTCGTCGTGTTCAGCGCCAAGCGCAACATCTTCGTGCCCCCCAACCAGCGCGGCTTCGGCATGGTGTTCCAGAGCTACGCCATCTGGCCGCACATGAACGTCTTCACCAACACCGCCTTCCCGCTACAGGTGGGCAAGAAGAAGTACAGCCGTGCCGAGATCGACGCCAAGGTCATGCGCGTGCTGAAGGCGGTGCAGCTAGACCACCTGCGCAACCGCGAAGCGACCAAGCTCAGCGGCGGCCAGCAGCAGCGCCTGGCGCTGGCGCGCGCGCTGGTGATGGAGCCCAAGCTCTTGCTGCTGGACGAGCCGCTGTCCAA
>JANOLY010000415.1:0-4190 GCA_031420055.1 Burkholderiales bacterium
TGCCACGTCGAAACCCGCAGCGGCACCGGCAGCGTCCAGCATGGCGTAGTTGCCGGCGCGCCGGGCGCCGAAGCTGAAGTCGTCGCCCACCAGCACGTACTTTGCGCGGATGCCGTCCTTCAGCACGTCGGCGATGAAGGCTTGCGGCGACATGGCTGCCAGGCGCGCATCAAAGCGCAGCACACACACCTCGTCGATGCCACAGCGCTGCAGCTCGCACAGCTTGTCGCGCAAGTTGCCGATGCGTGCGGGCGCCGATTCAGGCTTGCCGGCCAGGCGCGCAAAGTGGTCGCGCGGGTGCGGCTCGAACGTCATGACGCATGAAGGCACCCCGCGGTGGCGGGCTTCATTGGTCAGCAGCGCCAGCATGGCCTGGTGGCCGCGGTGCACGCCGTCGAAGTTGCCTATCGTCACCGCGCAGCCTGGTCCTGGGCTGCGTCTGAAACCACGTTGAATCCGCATGGGGGCTGATTATCCCGGCGCCAGGCCCAGCAGTCTGCGGTACAGGTCCAGGTAAGCGTCAGCCGCACGGTCCCAGTCGAACTGTGCTGCGTGGGCGCGGATGGCGTCGGCACGGCCGGGTTGCTGGTGGCGCAACAGGCCCTGCTCGACCACCCGGCGCATGGCCCGCGCGTCGAAGTCGTCGAAGTAATCGGCGGCGTCGCCACCGATCTCGGGCAGGCAGGTGCGACGCGCCAGAAACACCGGCTTGCCGAAGTGCATGGCCTCGATGGGCGGCAGGCCGAAGCCCTCTGTGAGCGACGGAAACAGGAAGCCCGTGCAGTGCGCATAGGCCCAGGCTTTTTGCGCGTCGTTGATGCCCAGGTGGAACTGCACGTTGGGCAGCTTGACGGTGGCGCGCAGGTGCTTGGCGTCGTCGCTGGGCGGGCCGCACAGCACGAACAGCATCTCGGGCCAGGCGCGTGCCAGGTCGATGATGGCCTGCGGGTTCTTCGACGGCGACATGCGGCTCAGGTGGTACAGAAAGGGCCGTTCGTCAGCGTCGGCCCAGCCTGGCAGCGGTTCCTGCGGCGCATCGACAAAGCTGCGCGCCCCGTTGTGGATGACCTGCAGCGGCCCGGTCCAGCCCAGGCGCTGGCGCACGTCGCCCGCGGTGTGGTGACTGATGGCGACGATCTGGTCCGTGCGCCGCATCAAGGCCTGCGTGCGACGGTGGTGGCGCCAGGTGGAAAAGGCGTTGCGGCCGTACAGGTAGTTCAGGTCGTGCACGGTCACCACGCGCGGGCCGCAGCCGGCCGGCGGCAAATTCTTGTTGAGCTGGTGCAGCGAATGCCACAGGCCGTACGGCACCGGCTGGACATGGCGCACACGCTGCCAGCGGCTGACGGGCAAGTAACCCACGTCGGTGCCGAACAGGCCGATCAGCTTGTCGCGCAGATGAAAGTCGAAGTTGATGCCGTACTGCGCGCGCCAGGCCGGCGCTTGCGCTGCCATGCGCGTGCCGATCTGCAAAGCGAACTCACCCAGCCCGTCGTGCAGCGCGCCGATGTTGCCCAGACTGATGCCGATACGGCGTGCTTCCATCGGCCGGCAGTGTAGCCAGCAGGACTGCGCAGACCCGGCTGGCACAATGACCCGCATGACGCGGCTGCCGCTTGCCCAGGTGACTTTGTGTGCGGTGGACACGCGCACACCGGACCTGGCCGTCTTGTCGCTGCAGCGCTCCATGGCCGCCATTCAATTCGCCCGCGTGGTGCTCTTCACCGACAGTTGGACACCACCGCAGGCCCTGCCCGGCATCGAGTTGGTGAGGGTCCCCACCCTGCTCAGCGGCGCCGACTATTCGCAGTTCGTGCTGCGTGAACTGCCCGCCCATGTGCACACGTCGCATGTGCTGATCACGCAGTGGGACGGCTTTGTGCTCGACGCCGGCGCCTGGGACCACGAGTTCCTGCAACACGACTACATCGGCGCCGTCTGGCCCGACGCGCCGACCGGGCACGAGGTGGGCAACGGCGGCTTTTCGCTGCGGTCGCGGCGCTTGCTGACGGCCGGCCAGGACCCGCGCATCACCCAGACCCATCCCGAAGACCAGGTGCTGTGCCGCGAACAGCGTGCCTTGCTTGAACGAGAACATGGTGTGCGCTTTGCGCCGGCAGCCGTGGCACGGCGCTTTGCCTTCGAAAACGAAGCTCCGCGCGGCGCGGTGTTCGGTTTTCACGGCCCTTGCAACCTGCCGCGGGTGCTGGACGAGAGCCAACTCATCGACGCTGTGGAGCAGCTGCCCGACGAGTTCTTTCGCAGCCGCGACGCCCGGCGCCTGGCGCGTTCGATGCTTCTTCACCGCATGCCCGTGGCGGCGCAGCGCTTGCTGCAGCGGCGGCGGGCTGCCGGCCGCCGCGACCCCAACACCCGTTTGCTGGGCGCCTTGGCGTCGCTGCAAGGATTGCTGTCGCCCGGGCGCCCATGACCACACGCCACCTCGACGTGGGCTGCGGCGCCCACCCGCGCAACCCCTATGGTTGCGACGAGCTGTTTGGCGTGGACCTGGCCGCCCCGGCGGGTGACAGCGTGGTGCGCGCAGCCAACCTGGTGTTGCAACCCATCCCGTTCGACACGAGCAGTTTCGACTCGGTCTCGGCCTACGACTTCTTCGAGCATGTGCCTCGGCTGCTGGTCACGGCCGACGGCGCCGCGACGCGATTCCCCTTCATCGAGCTGATGAACGAGGTCTGGCGGGTGCTCAAGCCCGGTGGCTTGCTGTACGCCGTGACGCCGGTGTTTCCGCATCCTGCGGCCTTCCAGGACCCGACGCACGTCAACATCATGACCACCGGCACGCACCACTACTTCGTGCAGCCCGAGCGGCGCGCGGCCATGTACGGCTTCCTGGGTGACTTTCGCGCGCGCCGGGTCGAGCCCACCCGCCACCACGAAAACGCCGTCTACACACCGCCCCCGGCGGGCTGGTGGCAGCGTGTGCGGCTGGCCCGGCGCATTCGCCGCGGCGCCTGCGGGCATGTGATCTGGGAGTTCGAGGCCTTGAAGACCACGCCAGCGCGGCCATGAAGGTGCTGGCCGTGGCCGGCGACATCACGTCGCTGATCGCCGGCATACGGCTGGTGACGCCACTGCAGGCCTGGGCGCAGGCGCATGGCAGCAGCCTGCAACTGCGTTCCTTGCACGACTGCACACAGGCCGACCTGGCCGCGGCCGATGTCCTGGTGCTGCAGCGCGGCGCCTCGCGGCGCGCCTGGCGGTTGCAGCAGGCCATGCGTTTGCGTGGCGGTGCGGTGGTCGCCGAATTCGATGACTTGCTCACCGAGCTGCCGGCGCACATCAGCAACCGCGCGGCAGTGCAGGCGCAGCGGCCGTGGGTCTTGCGCTGCCTGGCCACGGCCGATGTGGTGACGGTGTCCACCGCGCGGCTGGGCTGCGAGCTGGGTGTGGCCGCGCCGTGTGTGGTGCCCAACCACGCCTGGGGCCTGGGTGACGCGCCACTGCCCGCGGCACGGCCGGGTCAGCCGGTCAGCCTGCTGCTGGCCGGCATGGACCAGCTGGCGTGCCCGTGGCTGCTGCCCGCGTTGTGCGCGGTGCAGGGCCCGGGCGTGCAGATCGTGGTCATAGGCCCAGCCGCGGCAGCGTTGGCGGCGGCCGGCCTGAACGTGCAAGCACATGCCTTGCTGCCGCGCGCGCAGTTCATCGAACAGGCGCGCAGCCAGCCCAACCCCCTGGCCGTCATCCCGCGGGGGGTTTCGCGCTTTGCCGCGTGCAAGAGCGCCATCAAGTGGTTCGAGTACAGCGAGGCCGGCATCCCGGTGCTGTGCTCCGATGTCAGCCCCTACCGCGACGTGGTCGAGCCCGATCGCACCGGCGGCCTGGTCGCCAACGACCCCATCGCCTGGGAGCTTGCGTTGCGCGCCGCGGTGGCCGATGCCGGCTGGCGTCAGCGCGTCGCTTGCGCCGCGCGCACTGCGGTGCGCGAGCGCCACACGTTGGCGCACACGGTGGCAGCTTGGCAGGCGGCGCTGGCCGAAGCTATGCAACGGCGGGCGCGCTCGCCTGCACCCGTGCTCACCCTGGCCTGGCGGCTGCAAGCGGCATGGTCTGCGGCCATCGAGCCTGCTGCGCTGCGGCTGCGTGCGCTCAACCGGGCCCGGCTGGCGCGCCGGCAACAGGCCCGCCAGTAAGCGCGGCGCGTTCGACCGCGCTGACCCAGCGCCATTGCC
>JANOLY010000416.1:0-8606 GCA_031420055.1 Burkholderiales bacterium
GCCCCGGTGATCACGTCGCCAACCGCCGAGACACCCAAGGTGCGTGCCGTGCCCATGGAGGCCGTGCGCGCGGTGGTGAAGCTGACGGTAACGAGGGTGTTCGTGCCAGCCCCGCCCGTATTGGTGGGCGCCAGGGTGAACGTACCCGTCGAGGCAGTGGGGGTCGCGGTGACGATCGCCGGGCCGACTGCCGAAGCGGCCAGGAAGCCACCGGTGGCAAGCTGGGCGAAGTTGCCGGTCACCGTCACCGCAATGTTCGTGCCGTTAGCGACGTAGTTCCATGCTGTAACGCCATCTGGCAAGAGGTAGGAGATAAGCGCGCTGTTGTTGCCAACCGAGAAGTTGGCAGCGGCGACGGTGGCTGTGTCCGCAGGCACGGTGGCATTGGCCAGGAAGCCGAACAGCGGACCCGAAGTGTCATTGACGTTGGCAATGGTGGCGGTGTCGGCAACAGCGGTCAGGGTCAGCGCGTTGCCGGAAACTGCCACGCGACGACTGACCGCAGCAGCGTTGTCGATGCGGGCGGTTTCACCCAGATCCCACAGGTTCAGCGAGACGCTGATGTTGTTGCCTGAGGTTGCCAGCGTGTGGCTGTCAAACACCGGCGATGCGAAAGTGAGCGTCGTTGCCGTGGTGGTGGCGGCGGTGACGTCGACCTCGTACGCGCACTCCGTTGTGCTGGCGCGCTTGATCGATGCAGTGCCTGCACCAGCTCCGGCGACAACAGGAAGTGATGTCAAGCAGGTGCCCGCAGTGAAGACGGCGCCGGCGGACGGCGTCAAGATGATCGTGAAGTCTTGAGCAGTAGTGCGCGACACACCCATCGTGTAGACAACGGCCGGCCCGGTGAGGTCTGTCGTGTTGACCAGACTTTCAACGGCGTACGCAGTTGCGGCGCTATCGGTGGCGGGACTAGTGATCGTGCCTGCGAAAGACGTAGCGCCCCAGACAAGACCGATCGCTGCAACTACAGCATTGGCAGTCAATTTCTTCATTAGATAACTCTCCATGGATTGTTTAGACGGAAAACGCACTGATTCATGAATCGAGCGCACAAGCCGCTCGCCGGGCATTCTAGATCACACTTCCCAAGACCTGTAAATAGAAAAGCACAAGAGCGCCCAGTTGCCAAGCCCTCATATGCGTGCCCTAGCGCCCGGCAGGTGACTCGTCCCCTTGTTACGCCCTTGAACCAGCGGGCGTTGCGCGTATTCAACGAGACGACGCTAGGCTAGCAGAGTACCGATGACCGCCACATCAGTACTGACGGGTTTCGCGAGCCAAACGCAATCGATCGTTGCGAAAAACACACGTCGACGCAGCAGCGTCGCGGGTTTCTTCGGGGTGCGCCGTGTCGTCGAGCTCGCGGCCCGCCCAGGAAAGCGCGGAACCCGCATGGGCAGACCGACCCCGCGTCAGGCTCCAGTTGTCGTGTTGATGACGTCCGCTGTCAGCCACCCGACTGCGCTGGTGTGCAGTCGAAGACATCCGAAGCATGCTTGACGTTGTTGTCATGGCCCGGCGGGCGGTGATGCATGAAGTGACGCGCGACAGCGCGTCACAGTTACCCATCAACTGGGGGGTTAGTTCTGACGCCTTCTCTGGGTCAACCGGACCAACCCGAGACCCTCCGCGGTGGCGCCACACACAGGGGTCATCGACAGGTGCGCTTGCTACACTGCCCACCCGCATGAGGACAGGTGATCGAGGCGAATGAAGACGGACAGAAACGCCGCCTGCCCGTGCGGTAGCGGACTCAAGTACAAGAAGTGCCACGGCAGTCCAACCATGGCAATCCCGCCCCCTGATGCGCCCAAGACAACACGCGCGATGCGCATGCCGGAGCAGCTGTTCGCACAGGCGCTTGACCACCACACCAGCGGCGAGTTCACTGCGGCCGCGGCGCTCTACGCCGAGTTGTTGCAGGCGCATCCCGGCAATCCCGATGTGCTGCACAACTTGGGTCTGGTGCTGCTGCAGCAGGGGCATCTGGACGAAGCACTGACCCGCCTGGACGGGGCCATCGCCGCCGCCCCGGCGCGCAAGAGCTTCAAGGCCAGCCGGGCCGCGTTGCTGGTGAGCACCGGGCGCTACGCCGAAGCCGTGGCCAGCTATGCACAACTGGGCGGCGGCCTGGACCCGAAGTCCATGCACAACCAAGCCGTGGCCTTGGGCCACCTGGGGCGCTCGGCCGAGGCACTTGCCCTATGTGAAAGTCTGCTGGCCGTCGACGCGGCCGATGCCGCAACGCAAGCTCTCAAGGGCAACTTGTTGACCGATTGCGGCGAGTTTCGGGCGGCCGAGTCGGCCTATCGCGAGGCCCTGCGCCTGCGCCCGGACGACTTCACCACCATGAGCAACCTGCTTCTGATGCTGAACTACAGCGACGGCCTCGGCTCGGCGGCGTTGATGCAGCTCCACCGCGAGCTGGGTGCCCGGATCGACGGCATCTGGCCGGCGCTGCCGCCGTTGCACGCCAACGCGCGGCGCAAGGACAGGCGGCTTCGGCTGGGCTTGGTATCGCCCGATCTTGGCGAGCACCCGGTGGGCTACCTGCTGGCGCCATGGCTGAGCCATCTGGACGGCGACGACTTTGAGCTGGTCTTCTACGCAACACGCCGACGAACCGATGCGCTGACCCAGCGGCTGCGTGCGCTGGGCACGCAGTGGCATGAATGCCAGGGCATGAGCGACAGCGATCTGGCGGCGCAGATCCGGCGTGACGAGGTGGATGTGCTGATCGACCTTGCCGGGCACACAGCCGGCAACCGATTGGGCGTTTTTGCGCGCCGCCCCGCGCCGGTGCAGATCAGCTATCTGGGCTACCCCACCACCACAGGCATGCAGGCCGTGAGCCACCGCTTGACCGACATCACCATAGACCCCGACGAGGCCGATGCGGGCACCGAGCGCGCGGTGCATCTGGCCAGTGGCATGTTTCGCTACGAACCACCTGTTGATGCGCCCGAGCCGACGCCACCGCCCGCCCACGCCAGTGGGCACGTGACCTTCGGCTGCTGTTGCAATCTGTCGAAGGTGACGGCCAATACACGCAGCCTGTGGGCCCAGGTGCTGCGGGCGGTGCCCGATTCGCGTTTGCTGATCAAGGCCGCCGCGCTCAACGAGGCCACCCATGCTGACCGGCTGCGCGCCCAGTTTGCTTCGCTCGACGTGGCGCCTGAGCGCATCGACGTGATGGGATGGACCGACCACGGCGAGCACCTGGCCGCCTATGCCCGCATCGATGTGATGCTGGACACCGTGCCGTTCAATCTGGCTGGCAACACCTGCGAGGCCCTGTGGATGGGTGTGCCGGTGCTGAGTCTTCAGGGTGAGCGCCCGGCCTCGCGGATGGGCGCCTCGCTGCTCAAGACCGCGGGGCGCCCCGAGTGGGTGGCCGCCGACGAGCCGGCGTTTGTGGCCAAGGCCGCCGCGCTGGCCGCTGACCTGCCGCGCCTGACGAGCTTGCGGGCGGGGCAACGCGCTCACCTCAGGCAGTCTCGGCTGCTCGACGGGGCCAGCCTGGCCCGCGAGATCGGTGTCGAGCTGAAACGCTTGTTCGCGGACTGGGCAGCACATGCCGGCGCGCCGGCCTCTGATAGCGCGCGCGTCCTGCACGTGGGCTGCGGCAGCCCCGAGGCAGGCAAGCTGCCGGATTGCTTCGACCCCCGGCTCTGGAAGGAGCTCAGGCTGGACATTGATACGCTGGTGCAGCCCGACTTTGTGGCCTCGACCACGGACATGTCGGTGGTGACCAGTTCCAGCGTGCAGGCGCTGTACTCATCGCACAATCTCGAGCACTTGTTTGTCAGCGACGTGCCCAAGGCCTTGGCAGAGTTCAAGCGCGTGCTCGAGCCCGGTGGCTTTGCGCTGATCACCTTGCCCGACCTGCGCGCCGCCGCCGAACGTGTGCTGCGTGACGAGCAGGAGCTGCCGCTGTACCACTCGCCAGCCGGCCCCATCAATGCCTTGGACATGATTTACGGCTAT
Source organism: Burkholderiales bacterium (assembly GCA_031420055.1). Taxonomy (GTDB): domain Bacteria; phylum Pseudomonadota; class Gammaproteobacteria; order Burkholderiales; family Burkholderiaceae_C; genus Rubrivivax. Next base: position 3,991 of record JANOLY010000416.1, read on the forward strand.
GCGCCCTTCGTCGAAGGCGGCAACAACTTCATGCTGCACAAGACCGGCTTCACGGCCGCGTCTTTGCAGCGCACCTTGACGCGTGCCGGCTTCGAACGCGTGGTGGCTCGTTCGCACGGCCATGCGCTGTGGGCTGTGGCCTACAAACCCGTCGCCTGAAACCATCCGGCCGCCATGCCCGCGCCCACCCCCCTGACCCACCTGCAACGCCTGGAAGCCGAGAGCATTCACATCCTGCGCGAAGTGGTGGCCGAGGCCGAGCGGCCCGTGATGCTGTATTCGGTGGGCAAGGACAGCGCGGTGATGGTGCACCTGGCGCGCAAGGCCTTCTACCCGGCGGTGCCGCCGTTCCCGTTGCTGCATGTGGACACGACCTGGAAGTTCCGCGACATGTACGTGCTGCGCGAACGCATCGCCGCCGACACCGGCATGCCGCTGATCGTGCACCGCAATCCCGACGCGCTGGCGCGTGGCATCAACCCGTTCGAGCACGGCTCGGCGCTGCACACCGACCTGTGGAAGACACAAGGGCTGAAGCAGGCGCTGGACGCGCACCGCTTCGACGCAGCCTTTGGCGGAGGCCGGCGCGACGAAGAAAAATCGCGCGCCAAGGAACGCGTCTTCTCCTTGCGCAATGCCCAGCATGTGTGGGACCCGAAGAACCAGCGGCCCGAGCTCTGGCACCTGTACAACGGGCTGAGGCGCCCGGGCGAATCGCTGCGCGTGTTTCCCATATCCAACTGGACCGAGCTGGACGTGTGGCAGTACATCCACAAGGAAAGTATCCCCATCGTGCCGCTGTACTTTGCCGCCGAGCGCCCGGTGGTGGAACGTGACGGCATGCTGATGGTGGTGGACGACCCTGCGCGCATGCCGTTGCGTGCGGGTGAGGTGCCGCGCCTGCGGCGGGTGCGCTTTCGCACGCTGGGCTGCTGGCCGCTGTCGGGCGCGGTGGAGTCCAACGCCGACACGCTGCCAGCCATCATCGAAGAGATGCTGACGACGCGCACCTCGGAACGCCAGGGCCGGGTCATTGACCATGACGACAACGCGTCGATGGAGCGCAAGAAGCAGGAGGGCTATTTCTGATGGTGCCCCCAAGCTCACTTCGTTCGCTGTCCCCCAAGGGGTCGCGTCAGCGCCTTCGGGCGGCCGGGCGGCATTGACATGGCCCACCGCTTCGACCCCACACAGGACGACATCGACAGCTTCCTGGCCCGCCACGAGCGCAAGACGCTGCTGCGCTTCATCACCTGCGGCTCGGTGGACGACGGCAAAAGCACGCTGATCGGGCGGCTGCTGGTCGACTCCAAGCTGCTGTTCGACGACCAACTGGCGGCTGTCGAACGCGACTCGCAGCGCTGGGGCACCCAGGGCGCCGCGCCCGACCTGGCGCTGCTGATGGACGGCCTGGCAGCCGAGCGCGAGCAAGGCATCACCATCGACGTGGCCTACCGCTACTTCAGCACCGAGCGGCGCAAGTTCATCGTGGCCGACACGCCGGGGCACGAGCAGTACACGCGCAACATGGTCACCGGCGCGTCAACGGCCGACCTGGCGGTGATCCTGGTGGATGCGCGCAAGGGCGTGCTCACGCAGACGCGGCGGCACAGTTATCTGGTGCATCTGCTGGGCGTGTCGCAGGTGGTGCTGGCAGTCAACAAGATGGACCTGGTGGACCACGACGAAGCCACGTTCAAACGCATCGACGCCGACTACCGCGCCTTCGCGGCGCAGCTCGGCATGCAGCACATCGTGAGCATCCCGTTGTCGGCACTGGCCGGCGACAACGTGATTGAACCCGGTGTGCACATGCCCTGGTATGGCGGACCCACACTGCTGGACCAGTTGGAGAACTGCAGTGTTGACGAGACCCGGCTGCAGGCCGGGCCGTTGCGGCTGCCGGTGCAGTGGGTGAACCGGCCCCACCCTGACTTGCGCGCCTACTGCGGCCTGGTGGCCAGCGGCGCGGTGCGCCCAGGTGACCTGTTGCGCGTTCAGCCCTCGGGCCGGCAGGCGCGGGTGGCGCGCATCGTCACGATGGACGGCGACCTGCCGCAGGCCGTGGCCGGGCAGTCGGTGGCGCTGACGCTGGACGCCGAGATCGACATCTCGCGCGGCGACGTTCTCTCTGCCGCGGCCGACCCCGCCGAAGTGGCCGACCAGTTTGAGTGCACGCTGGTGTGGATGGCCGACGAGCCGCTGCTGCCCGGCCGGCGCTACAAGCTCAAGATCGGCACGCGCACCGTGGGGGCGTCCGTCACCGCCATCAAATACCAGGTCAACGTGAACTCGCTGGAACACTTGGCCGCGACCAGCCTGGGCCTGAACGGCATCGGCGTGTGCAACCTGGCGCTGGACGCACCCGTGCCCTTCGACGCCTACCGCGCCGTTCGCGACACCGGGGGCTTCATCCTCATCGACCGGCTGAGCCTGCACACCGTGGGCGCGGGCATGCTGCACTTTGCACTGCGCCGGGCCCACAACATCAGCCTGCAAGCGCTGGATGTGGACCGTGCCGCGCGGGCCGCTTCGCTGGGCCAGGTGCCGCGCTGTGTGTGGTTGACGGGGCTGTCGGGTGCGGGCAAGTCGACGCTGGCAAACCTCCTGCAATCAACCCTGCACGCCCAGGGCCGGCATGTCTATGTGCTGGACGGCGACAACCTGCGCCACGGCCTGAACCGCGACCTGGGCTTCACGGCGGCTGACCGGGTGGAGAACGTGCGCCGCGTGGCCGAGGTGGCGCGGCTGATGGTGGACGCCGGGCTGATCGTCATCGTCAGCCTGATCTCGCCCTTCCGCGCCGAGCGCCAACTGGCGCGCGAGCGCTTTGCGCCAGGCGACTTCATCGAAGTTTTTGTCGACGCGCCCTTGCTGGAATGCGAACGGCGCGACCCCAAGGGCCTGTACGCCAAGGCGCGGCGCGGTGAGCTGAAAAACTTCACCGGCATCGACAGCGCCTACGAGCCACCCGAGGCGCCGGAGCTGCACCTGCACACGGCACAGACCAGCGTGGCCGAGGGGGCGGCGCGCATCTCCGAACTGCTGCGCCTGAATCAGCCGTCCAGCGCCGCCATGACGCCACGCAGTTCGTGCAGCGGAATCACCTCCACGCCCGACGCCAACGGATAGCGGCGCGCAACCGGCGCGACAACCCAGGCGGTGCTGATCTGAAGGTCTTTCAACGACTGCCAGAAGCCGCGGGCCGGCTTGGGTGCTGCGCTGAACTTGATTTCGATGCCCACCTTTTTGCCACGGTGTTCGATGACCAGGTCCAGTTCAGCCCCCACCGTGGTGCGGTAAAAACCCATTTGCGCACCGGCGGGCAGGGCGGCGGCAACTTGCTCGACCACAAAGCCTTCCCATGAACTGCCCGCTATCGGGTGACCCTGCAGTTCACGCACCCCGGGCAAACCCAGCAGCGCGTGCAGCAGGCCGCTGTCGCGCACGTAGACCTTGGGCGACTTGACCAGGCGCTTGCCCAGGTTGACCAGATGCGGCTCAAGCCGGCGCACCATCAGCGTGTCGACCAAGGTGTCGAGGTAGCGGCTGGCCGTGTGGTGCGACGCACCGCCCAGTGACTGACCCAGCGCAGACGCGTTGAACAACTGGCCTTGCAGGTGGGCCAGCATGGTCCAGAAGCGGCGCAGGGTTTCGGTGGGCACCCGCAGGCCCAAGGCAGGCAGATCACGCTGCAAGAACGTGGCGATGAAGTCCTGTCGCCACTGGAACGCGACTGCGTCGCTGTCGGCCAAACAGCTCATGGGGTAGCCGCCACGCAGCCACAGGCTTTGCAGCGCGGCCAGATCGGACGGCAACTCGGCCGCCAGCAGCGGCGTCAGTTCCACATAGGCCACGCGGCCTGCCAGAGACTCACCGCTCTGGCGCAACAGCTCACCCGACGCCGATCCCAGCAACAGGAAGCGGCCCGGCCGGCGGTGGGCGTCGATCTCTGGCCGCAGGGCTTTGAAAAGTCCGGGCAGCTGTTGAACTTCGTCCAGCACGACCAAGCGGTCTCGCTCGGAGGTCAAGAAAAGTTCGGGCTGGGCCAGCACAGCGCGGTCGGACTCGCGCTCCATGTCGAGCATCACCGCGCCGGGGTACCCGGCCGCCACCTGCTGCGCCAGGGTGGTCTTGCCCACCTGGCGCGAACCGAGCAGCACCACCGCCGGGTACTGAGCCAGGCGGCGCGTCACGGTGAGCTGCTGGATGCGGCTTATCATCATTGCATTTTGGCTGTGTTGTGGCCAAATTACAATATTACGTCTTTGCTAACCGTGACCTTATCGCGACGGAACTGCCGGAACTGCCGGCGCCCGGTACTCCGGCACCGCCGCCATCAAATGGTCGCGCACGGTCTGGTCGTCGGGCTGGCCGGCCTGCGCTGCCCAGGCCAGCAGATCGCGCACGCCGCCGGGCCGGTCGGCCAGACGGGCCACGCGTAGGCGCGGCACGGGCGTGGGCTCGGTGTCATCGGCGTCGGCCAGCAGTTCTTCGAAGAGCTTTTCGCCAGCGCGCAGGCCGGTGAATCGAATAGCGATCTCGTCGGGCGTGTGACCGGCCAGGCGGATGAGGTCGCGCGCCAGATCGGCGATCTTCATCGGCTCGCCCATGTC
>JANOLY010000417.1:0-4108 GCA_031420055.1 Burkholderiales bacterium
TGATGGAAGAAAAGCTGCGCTCGGCGCTGCCTGCCGCCCTGCGCCGGCCCCTGTTTGGCATGCTGGGCCGTGCCTACCCCAAGGCCGATTGGGCGCCGCAGATGTTTCGCGCCAAGACCACCTTCGAGGGCCTGGCGCGCAGCTCGGTAAAGGCCTACTTCCACTCGGTCTCCATCCTGCGCGAGCCCATGCGCGAGCAGCTCTTCAGCCCTGCCTTCAAGCGCCAGCGCGCCGGTTACAGCGCCTTGGAAGTGTTCACCGAGCATGCCAGCCGCGCCGGCACCGACGACCCGCTGGCGTTAATCCAGTATCTCGACATCAAGACCTACTTGGTCGGCGACATCAACACCAAGGTCGACCGCGCCAGCATGGCGCATTCACTTGAAGTGCGTGAACCGCTGATGGACCACAAACTGATCGAGTGGCTGGCCACCTTGCCCAGCAGCGTGAAGGTGCGTGGCCAGGAGGGCAAGTTCCTGCTCAAGAAAGCGATGGAGCCGCACCTGCCGCAAGACGTGCTGTACCGGCCCAAGATGGGCTTCAGCGTGCCGCTGGCACGCTGGTTCCGCGGCCCGCTGAAGCAGCGCGTGCGCGACGCCGTGCTGGGCGATCGCTTGGCCGCCACGGGCTGGTTCAACCGGCCCTACCTTGAACATCTGGTCGATTCGCACCAAAGCGGCGCCAGCGACTACAGCGCGCCGCTGTGGACGCTGCTGATGTTCGAGGCCTTCCTGCGCAACGTCGTCGACGCGGGCGCGGCGCCGGCTGCCGGCGTGCCGGTTGAAGGCGCGGCCGGCCGGGAGCCCAGCTATGCCTGAACTCATGCGCGTGGCCCGCGCTGTGGCCACCAACCAGGTGGCGCGGCTGGCCCCCACGGCCTACCTGCGCCTGACCGGCCAGACCGGTCGTGGCGACGGTGCTGCGGAGTCCCCAGAAGACATTGCTGCGTACTTTCGAGAATGTGTGGCCGACTACCTGGCGTTTGCAGGAGCATCCGCCGGCGTGCCCGCCGACCAGGCCGCGGGCTACTTTGCCGGCAAGACCATCATCGAGTACGGCCCGGGCGACTTCCCGGGCGTGGCCGTGCTGATGCTGGTGGCCGGCGCGCACAAGGTCTACGCCGTGGACCGCTTTGCCATGGTGAGGTTGTCGGAGAAAAACGTCGGCGTCTGGCATGCCTTGCTTGGCGGCATGGACGACACCCAGAAGCAGCGCGCGCGTGACTTGCTGAACCACCCGTCGCAGCCCGCCGAGGGCTTCAAGCCCGAGCACATCGAATACGTGGTGCGCCCGCACGGTTTCAGCGGCATGCAGGCGCAGGCCGACCTGGCCCTGTCGCGCGCCGTGCTGGAACATGTGGATGACCTGCGCGGCACCTTTGCCGACATGCTGGCCGCGCTGAAGCCGGGCGGCGTGGCCATGCACCAGGTCGACCTCAAGAGCCACGGCCTGCACCGCAACAATCCCCTGGACTTCCTGGAATGGCCGAACTGGCTGTGGTCGCTGATGTACTCGCACAAGGGTGTGCCCAACCGCTGGCGGCTGGACAGCTACCGCCGCATCGTGCAGGCCTTGCCGGTGCTGGAGCAGCGCTTGGAACCCACGCACCTGGCCAGCCCAGCCGATGTGGCAGCGGTGCGCAGCCGGCTGGCGCCGCCGTTTCGCGACCTCGGCGACGACGACCTGGCCTGCCTGGGCCTGTGGGTCGGCTTTCGCAAGCCCCGGGGCTGAGCACCATGCGCGTGCTACATGTCCTGGACCACTCCATCCCGCTGCACAGCGGCTACACCTTTCGCAGCCTGGCGTTGTTGCGTGAGCAGCGTGCGCTGGGCTGGGACACCCACCACCTCACCAGCCCCAAGCACGCGGCGGCGGTTACCGGTGAGCTGGCGGCAGCACTCGAAGAGACCGTGGAAGGCTGGCACTTCCACCGCACGCCGGCCGCGGGGCCCAGCAGCGGCGCAGGCCTGCCGGGTCTGAGCGAGATCGCCTTGATGAAGCAGCTCGAACGCCGGCTGCTGGCGGTGGCGCAGCAGCTGCAGCCCGATGTCTTGCACGCGCATTCGCCGGTGCTCAACGCCATCCCCGCGCTGCGCGTGGGGCGCCGGCTGGGCATACCGGTGGTCTACGAAGTGCGCGCCTTCTGGGAAGACGCCGCCGTGGACCACGGCACCACCACCGAAGGCAGCCTGCGCTACCGCCTGACACGCCGGCTGGAGACGCACGCGCTGCGCAACGCCGACCACGTGTTCACCATCTGCGAAGGGCTGCGCGGCGACATCGCAGCGCGCGGCATCGCCCCGAGCAAGGTCACGGTGATCCCCAATGCTGTTGACATCAATGACTTCGAGCCCGGCGGCCAGGCCGACGCGGCGCTCAAGTCCCGGCTGGGGCTGGACGGTGCGGTGGTGCTGGGCTTCATCGGCAGCTTCTACGCCTACGAGGGCCTGGACCTGCTGCTGCAGGCCCTGCCCGAACTGCTGCGGCGCCGGCCCGGGCTGCGCGTGCTGCTGGTCGGTGGCGGCCCGCAAGACGACGCGCTCAAAGCCCAGGCCCAGGCGCTGGGCGTTGCTGACAAGGTGGTGTTCACGGGGCGTGTGCCGCATGCCGAGGTGCAGCGCTACTACGACCTGATCGACGTGCTGGTCTACCCGCGCCACTCGATGCGGCTGACCGAACTCGTGACACCGCTCAAGCCGCTGGAAGCCATGGCGCAGGGCCGCTTGCTGGTGGCCAGCGATGTGGGCGGGCACAGGGAGCTCATTCGCGACGGCGAAACCGGCGTGCTGTTCCGCGCCGGCAGTGCCCCGTCGCTGACCGACGCCGTGCACGGCTTGCTGCAGCGGCGCGAGCAGTGGCCCGCACTGCGCGCCGCCGGCCGCGCCTTTGTCGAACGCGAACGCCAGTGGGCTGCCAGCGCGCGGCACTACCGGCCGGTGTTCGAACGCCTGGCTGCGGCGGCGACCGTTGCGGCGTGACCCGGTGCCCGCCAGTTTGCTTACACCACCGGGTCCACGCATCGTGGTGCTGAGCAGCCTGTTCCCCAGCAGCGTGCAGCCCACCGCGGGGCTGTTCGTGCGCGAGCGCATGTTCCGCGTCGGCGCACAACTGCCCTTGGCGGTGGTGTCGCCGCAGCCCTGGTTTCCCTTGCAGGGCGGGCTGCGCCGGTTCAAGCCCGGGTTCAGGCCCGGCGCGCCGCGGCACGAAACACAGCAGGGCCACGATGTCTGGTTCCCGCGTTTCTTCTCGCTGCCCGGCCTGCTCAAGCGTTTCGATGGCTGGTTCATGGCCCTGGGCGCCTGGCCGCGGATGGCACGCTTGAAGCGAGAAGGGCGGCTGGACCTCATCGACGCCCACTTCGGCTACCCCGACGGCTTTGCCGCCACGCTGCTGGGCCGCTGGCTGGGCGTGCCGGTGACCATCACGCTGCGTGGCACCGAGACGCGTCATGCACGCGACCCGGCGCTGGCGCCGCATCTGCGCCAGGCGCTGCTGCGCGCGCAGCGGGTGTTTGCGGTGTCCGACTCACTGCGTCAGGTGGCGCTGGCGCTGGGCATCCCGGCGGCCCGGCTGCAGGTGGTGGGCAACGGCGTCGACCTCGATCGGTTCAGCCCGCTGCCGCAGGCCCAAGCGCGGCGCGAACTGGGCATTCCCGAGGGCGTGCCGGTGCTGGTCAGCGTGGGTGGCCTGGTCGAGCGCAAAGGCTTCCACCGGGTGATCGAGCAACTGCCGGCGCTGCGCCAGGCCTTCCCCGGTCTGGTCTACCTGGTCGTTGGCGGCGCCAGCCCCGAAGGCGACATGAGCGCCGAGTTGCGCCAGCAGGTGGCACAGCTCGGTCTGAACGATCACGTGCGCTTCCTGGGTCCGTTGCCGCCCGATCAACTGCGTGTGCCGCTGTCAGCCGCCGATGTCTTTGTGCTGGCCACGCGCAACGAGGGTTGGGCTAACGTTTTCCTGGAAGCCATGGCCTGTGGCCTGCCGGTGGTGACCACGGCGGTGGGCGGCAACGCTGAGGTGGTCTGTCGCGACGAATTGGGCTCGGTGGTGCCGTTTGGGGATGCTGCGGCCTTGCACGCGGCCACCGTTGCCGCACTCAATGCGCCGTGGG
>JANOLY010000418.1:0-5344 GCA_031420055.1 Burkholderiales bacterium
CATCGAGAAGTTCATCGAGCAGCCGCGCCACATCGAGATCCAGGTGCTGGGTGACGCGCACGGCCACATCGTCTTTCTGCACGAGCGCGAGTGCTCGATCCAGCGCCGGCACCAGAAGGTCATCGAAGAAGCGCCTTCGCCCTTCATCACCGACGCCACGCGCCAGGCCATGGGCGCGCAGGCGGTGGCACTGGCGCGAGCCGTCAACTACCAAAGCGCGGGCACGGTGGAGTTCGTGGTCGGCCGCGACCAGAGCTTTTACTTCCTGGAGATGAACACACGGCTGCAGGTGGAGCACCCGGTGACCGAATGCATCACCGGCATCGACCTCGTCGAGATGATGATTCGCGTGGCTGCCGGTGAGCCGCTGCCCTTCACGCAGGGGGAGATTGCGCGCCGGGGTTGGGCGATGGAATGCCGCATCAACGCCGAGGACCCGTTCCGCGGCTTCCTGCCGTCCACCGGCCGCCTGGTGCGCTACCTGCCGCCGCCGCAGACCATGGAAGCGGCGCTGCCGGTGCCACAGGGCGGCGGGGTGCGTGTGGACACGGGTGTGGCCGAGGGCGGCGAGATCCCGATGTTCTACGACTCGATGATCGCCAAGCTCATCGTGCACGGGGTGGACCGCAACGACGCCATCGCCAAGATGCGCGAGGCGCTGAATGGCTTCGTCATCCGCGGCGTGTCCAGCAACATCCCGTTCCAGGCCGCATTGCTGGCGCACCCGCGTTTTGTGGCGGGCGACTTCAACACCGGCTTCATCGCCGAACACTACGCCGGGGGCTTTCGCGCCGAGGACGTGAACCACGACGACCCGGACTTCCTGGTAGCGCTGGCGGCTGCGGCCTACCGGCGCTATCTCGACCGCGCCGCGGGCATCAGCGGGCAGCTGGCAGGGCACCGCGTTGCCGTCGGCAATGACTTCGTGGTTGTGGTGCGGGGCGAAAAGGGCAAGCACCGGCACGTGCCGGTCATCCTGGACGGTGCCCAGACCACCACGGTCACCGTCAACGGCCGGCCTTATGCGATCAACAGCGACTGGCAGTTCGGCGGCATCCGCGCCCAGGGCAGTTGCAACGGCCAGCCCTTCACCGCGCAGGCCGAACGCCACGGCCTGTGGCTGCGCGTGGAACACAACGGCCTGCGCATCGACGCCCAGGTGATGCGCGCCCGCGCTGCCGAACTGCTGCGCCTGATGCCCTTCAAGGCCCCGGCCGACATGAGCCGCTTTCTGCTGTCGCCGATGCCGGGCTTGCTGGTTGATGTGGCTGTGCAGCCGGGCCAGGTGGTGCAGGTGGGGCAACGGTTGGCCGTCATTGAGGCGATGAAGATGGAGAACATCCTCGTCGCTGTACGTGACGGTACGGTGGCCCAGCTGCTGGCCACCAAGGGCGAGAGTCTGGCGGTGGACCAGCCCATCCTGGAGTTCGCCGCATGAGCACAGCCCAGACCAAGCCCTTCCGAATCCTCGGCCTGCAGCAAGTGGCCATAGGCGGCACGGACAAGCAACGCCTGCGCCGCCTGTGGGTAGACCTGTTCGGGCTGAGCGTCAGCACCACCTTTGTCAGCGAGCGCGAGAACGTGAACGAGGACATTTGCACCCTGGGCAGCGGCGCGCATGCCGTGGAGTTCGACCTGATGCAGCCGCTGGACCCGGACAAGAAGCCCGCCGTGCACAACACGCCGCTGAACCACATCGGGCTGTGGGTCGACGACCTGGCGCAGGCCGTGGCCTGGATGACGGCACAGGGCGTGCGCTTCGCCCCTGGCGGAATTCGCAAGGGGGCCTCGGGCCACGACATCTGTTTCATCCACCCCAAGGGCAACGACGAGTTCCCGCTGTGCGGTGAAGGGGTGCTGATCGAGCTGGTACAGGCGCCTGCGGAGGTGGTGGCCGCGCTGGGTTGATGGCCTGCGGCGCAATATGCGCGAAAATGCCGCCATGAACGCACGCACCCTTTACGACAAGCTCTGGGACGAGCACGTCGTGCACGTCGAAGAAGACGGCACTTCGGTGCTCTACATCGACCGCCATCTGGTGCACGAAGTCACCAGCCCGCAGGCCTTCGAAGGCCTGCGACTGGCCGGGCGCCCGGTGTGGCGGGTCAGCTCCATCGTCGCCACCGCCGACCACAACACGCCCACCACCGGCTGGGCGGATGGCTACGACGGCATCAAGGACCCCATCAGCAAGCTGCAGATCACCACGCTGGACGCCAACATCCGGGCCTTTGGTGCGGCGGCGTATTTCCCCTTCCTGCACCAGCGCCAGGGCATCGTGCACGTGATCGGGCCGGAAAACGGCGCCACACTGCCGGGCATGACGGTGGTGTGCGGCGATTCGCACACCAGCACGCATGGTGCATTCGGTGCGCTGGCACATGGCATCGGCACCAGCGAGGTCGAGCATGTGCTGGCCACGCAGACCCTGCTGGCCAAGAAGGCCAAGAACCTGCTCGTCAAGGTCGAAGGCGCGCTGGGCCGGGGTGTGACGGCCAAGGATGTCGTGCTGGCCATCATCGGCCGCATCGGCACGGCCGGCGGCACCGGCTACACCATCGAGTTCGGCGGTGCGGCCATCCGCGCGCTGACCATGGAAGGCCGCATGACTGTGTGCAACATGGCCATTGAAGCCGGTGCGCGCGCCGGCCTGGTGGCGGTGGACGACAAGACCATCGCCTACGTCAAGGGCCGCACCTTCACGCCGGGCACTGATGCCAAGACCGGCCGCTTCGTCGGTGGCGTCGAATGGGACCAGGCCGTGGCGCACTGGCGCACGCTGCAGTCCGACGCGGACGCGACCTGGGACGCCGTGGTCGATCTCGACGCCGCGCTCATCCAACCCCAAGTCACCTGGGGTACCAGCCCCGAGATGGTGGTCGCCGTTGACGGCCGCGTGCCCGACCCCGACAAGGAAAAGGACAGCGCCAAGCGCGGCGCCATCGAGCGCGCCCTGGCCTACATGGGTCTGCAGCCGAACAAGGCCATCACCGACATCCGCATCGACAAGGTCTTCATCGGCTCATGCACCAACAGCCGCATCGAAGACCTGCGCGAAGCCGCCGCCGTGGTGCGCCGCGCCGGCATGCGCGTGGACCCGGGCGTGAAGCTGGCCATCGTGGTGCCGGGCTCGGGCCAGGTGAAGGCACAGGCCGAAGCCGAAGGCCTGCACGAGATATTCAAGGCCGCAGGGTTCGAGTGGCGCGAACCTGGCTGCAGCATGTGCCTGGCCATGAACGCCGACCGCCTGGAACCCGGCGAGCGCTGCGCCAGCACCAGCAACCGCAACTTCGAAGGTCGCCAGGGCGCGGGTGGGCGCACCCACCTCGTCAGCCCGGCGATGGCCGCCGCCGCTGCCCTGAACGGGCATTTTGTCGACGTTCGTCGATTTGTTTGACCACAGAGACACATGGACGCCTTCACCGTGCACAAGGGCCTGGTGGCCCCGATGGACCGCGACAACGTCGACACCGACGCCATCATCCCCAAGCAATTCCTCAAGGCCATTGCACGTTCGGGCTTCGGTCCCAACCTGTTCGACGCCTGGCGCTACCTCGACCCCGGCGAGCCCGGGCAGGACCCGACCAGCCGCAAGCCCAACCCGGACTTCGTGCTCAACCAGCCGCGCTACCAGGGTGCCAGCGTGCTGCTGGCACGCAATAACTTCGGTTGCGGCTCCAGCCGCGAGCACGCGCCCTGGGCGCTGGAGCAGTACGGGTTCAGGGCGCTCATCGCGCCCAGCTACGCCGACATCTTCTTCAACAACTGCTTCAAGAACGGCATCCTGCCCATCGTGCTGGCCGAAGCCCAGGTGGCGCGCCTGTTCGACGAGGTCCATGCCTTCCCGGGCTACGAGCTCACCATCGATCTGCCGCGCCAGGTCGTTGTCAAGGCCGATGGCAGCGAACTGGCCTTTGAGGTGCAGCCCTTCCGCAAGTACTGCTTGCAGGGCGGCTTCGATGACATCGGCCTGACGCTGCGGCACAAGGACAAGATCCGCGCCTTTGAGGCCGAGCGGCTGGCGCGCATGCCCTGGCTGGCCCATACCCCCATCTTCTGAAAGCGCGCTGATGAAGATAGCCATCCTGCCGGGCGACGGCATCGGCACCGAGATCGTCGCGCAGGCCGTGCGCGTGCTGGGCGTGCTGGACCTGCACTTCGAGACCGAAACCGCGCTGGTCGGCGGTGCGGCCTACGACGCCCACGGCCACCCCTTGCCCGATTCGACACTGGCCCTGGCCAAGGCCGCTGACGCCATTCTGTTCGGCGCTGTGGGCGACTGGAAGTACGACACGCTGGCCCGGCCGCTGCGCCCGGAGCAAGCCATCCTGGGTCTGCGCAAAGAGCTGGGCCTGTTCGCCAACTTGCGCCCAGCGCTGTGCTACGAGCAGCTGACGCATGCGTCCAGCCTCAAGCCCGAACTCGTGGCGGGGCTGGACATCCTGATCATCCGCGAGCTCACCGGCGACATCTACTTCGGCCAGCCGCGGGGCCGCCGTGTCGCCACCGACGGCCACTTCCCGGGTGCCGAAGAAGCCTTCGACACCATGCGCTACAGCCGCCCGGAGATCGAGCGCATCGCCCACGTGGCCTTCCAGGCCGCACGCAAGCGCAGCAAGAAGGTGACGAGCGTCGACAAGGCCAACGTGCTGGAGACGTTCCAGTTCTGGAAGGACGTGGTCACCGAAGTGCACGCGCAGTACCCCGATGTCGAGCTGCAGCATATGTACGTCGACAACGCCGCCATGCAACTTGTCAAGGCGCCCAAGTCCTTCGACGTGCTGTTCACCGGCAACATGTTTGGTGACATCTTGTCGGACGAGGCTGCCATGCTCACCGGCTCCATCGGCATGCTGCCCAGCGCGTCACTGGACAAGAACAACAAGGGCCTGTACGAACCCAGCCACGGCAGTGCGCCCGACATCGCGGGCAAGGACATGGCCAATCCGCTGGCTACAATATTGTCCGCCGCCATGATGCTCCGCTTCTCACTCCAACAGCCCGAGGCTGCCGACCGCATCGAAGCGGCGGTTCAGCATGTGCTCGCCGCGGGGCTGCGCACGGCCGACATCTGGTCGGAAGGCACCCAAAAGGTCGGTACCCGCGAGATGGGTGCGGCCGTGGTCGCCGCCCTTTCCGGCACCGCCACCAAAAAGATCATTACCAAGAGCTAGCAAGCTCCGGTTCGTCTCGCCCATCCCTGGCGAATCGAGCCGGGGAACAAGAGGTTTCAACAACTTTCTGAAAGGGCAATCACGATGAGACTCACAGGATTGGTCGGTTGGCGCGGCATGGTCGGCTCGGTGCTGATGGACCGCATGCAGGCCGAAGGCGACTTCGCGCT
>JANOLY010000419.1:0-2100 GCA_031420055.1 Burkholderiales bacterium
GGCAGGCCCAGGGCGCGCGCCTTTACGCGCATGTTGATGTCCTTGGACACCAGCACGATGTCGCGCCCCGGCTGCTGTTCACGCAGGCTTTGCACCACGCCCAGAATCTGGTTGTCGGCCTTGCCCTGGGGCAGCCCGGCCGGCAGCTTGATGTCCAGCAACATGGTCTGGAAGAACAGCTTGCCGCCGGCCTCGCGGTGGCCGGTTTTGGCCAGCTCGATACCGGCGTTGGCGTCCAGCAACCCGTCCTTGGTTGACAGCGAGGCCAGCGCGTCGAGCTCACGGCTGACCTGGCGCACGCTGCGCGCGACCTCGCTCATGCCTCTCTTGTGCCCGTCGAGTTCTTCCAGCGTGATCATGGGCAGGAAGACGTCGTGTTCCTCGAAGCGGAACAGGCTCATCGGGTCGTGCATCAGCACGTTCGTGTCCAGCACAAACAGCTTCACCGGGCCGTCACCGCGCTTGCTGCGCTGGCGGCGCTCGCGCGGCTGGGGTTTGGCAGCCACCACCGGGGCAGGCACGGCCGCCGGCAGCCGTGCCGGGGCCGGCGCGCGCGCTGCCAGCGGCGCTTCGCCGTGGGAATACTCCAGCGCGGTCGGGCCTGCGGTGTCAGCCGCCGCGCGGGGCTTGAGCGAACGCTTGTCGGCCTTGGGCGCAGCTTGGGTGTCGTAGTCGGCACTGCGCAAGCGGTCGGCGGGGCGGGCAGGGGGTTTGGGCAGGGGCATGGTTAGGTGGTTACCTGGACGCAAAAAAGCCGCACAGACAGCTGTGCGGCTTGTTGATGGGGGATTCAAGAGCCCGACGCAGCGGGCAAAAACGCATGCTCAAGCGGCCTTCTTCAGCGCCTTCACTGCCTTGAGCACTTCGTCGGCGTGGCCGGCGACTTTCAGGCCGCGCCACTCGGCGCGCATCACGCCCTCGGCATCGATGAGAAAGGTGCTGCGTTCGATGCCCTTGACCTTCTTGCCGTACATGATCTTGTTCTTGACCACGCCAAACATGTGGCAGAGCTTTTCTTCGGTGTCGGCGATCAACTCGAAGGGCAATTCGAGGTTGGTCTTGAACTTCTCATGGCTGACCATGTTGTCTCGCGAGACACCGAACACCACGGCGCCGGCCTTGACGAAGTCCTTGTGCTGGTCGCGGAACTGCATGGCCTCGGTGGTGCAACCGGGTGTGTTGTCCTTCGGGTAGAAGTACAGCACCAGCACTTTGCCCAGCACGGACTGTGGCGTGAATTTCACACCGCCGGTGGCGAAGGCTTCGAATTCAGGCAGGGCTTTGTTGACTACGGGCGTCATGGATGGTGTTCTCGGACTGCGCGGGTGCGAAAAGCCAGTTCAGCCGCCGATTATAAGTTCTTCGCCGACCGGGTCCCGGCTTCGATGATCAGTGCAGCCACTACAGAGCGGTGTTCTGACACGAGCACGTTGTAGGTTCGGCAGGCGGCCGGTGTGTCCATGGTCTCCACGCCGATGCGCCGGCCGATGAGGGTCTGCAGCCACTGCGGCCTTGGGAAACGCAGGCGTGATCCGCTGCCAAAGATCACGAGTTCGGGGTCGAGCCGGGCGATTTGCTCGAACAAGTCGGCGCCGAGATCTTCGAAGCTGGCCGCGGGCCAAGGCTGCACCGGGCCGGCCCAGGGCACCAGCATGCTGGCCTCGAACGGCGTGGGTCCCACCCAGACCCGGCCGGGCTCGTGGCGCGTGATGACGTTGACGCCTGTGGGCGTGTCGGGCTGGAACTTCATGCGTGGATAATTCTAAGTTCCTCGCGCTCACCTTCCCACTCCCGGTCCCCGTCTTGAAGCCCAACTTGCAGCCCCTCGCCAAATCCAACAAGCTGGCCCGCGTGGCCTACGACATCCGCGGCCCCGTGCTCGACAAGGCCCGCCAGATGGAGGAAGAGGGCCACAAGATCATCAAGCTCAACATCGGCAACGTGGCCGCGTTCGGGCTGGAGCCGCCCGACGAGATCGTGCAGGACATGATCCGCAACCTGCCGCACGCGGCCGGCTACACCGACAGCAAGGGCCTCTTCGCGCCGCGCAAGGCGGTGGTGCACTACACGCAGCAGCAGGGCGTCAAGGGCGTGACGGTG
>JANOLY010000420.1:0-1545 GCA_031420055.1 Burkholderiales bacterium
GTCGCCGGCCGACTTGACCAGTGCATTCCAGCTGGCGTGCAGGGCTGCACCGCACAGCACGGCCAGCACGATGGGCCAGGTCAAGGCCTGAGCTTGCATGTGACCCTCACGCCAGCCCGCTGTCTGGACCGCAGACGGCGCCATGCAAGCCTGCTGCTGATGGTGATGATTGTTGGCGCGCATGCGCACCGTTGAGCACCATCAGCCCAGGACACAACGGCGTGCACGCTCGATGTAGTGGGCCAGCGGTGGCGTGGCGCCGCCTTCGACCTTGGCGAGGTCGTCCCACTGGCGCAGTTTCACCGCGTCGCCCGCACCGGGCCGATGCATGAACGCGGCTGCCTGCGCGGCGCTGAACACGCCGCCCTGCAGCTTCAGGCTGCGCTGGCTGTCGGCCGACAAGGCCGCTTCGTAGCCCGCCACGCTGAAGCACAGGTAGCGCTTGGCGTCCACGTGCAAGCCGATGCCGCCCAGCACCCTTGCGCCAAACAGGCCGCGCAGGAAGGGCAGCGCGGCGTACTGGTGCACGTCGTCCACGCCGCGCAGCGTGGGGCTCTGTTCACCACAGCCCAGGTCGTGCAGCAGGTGGCCCAGGTCGTGCAGCAGGCAGGCGGTGACGAGTTCGTCGTCGCTGCCAGCCGCTTCGGCCAGCGCCGCGGTCTGCAGCGCGTGTTCCAGCTGCGTCACGCGCTCGCCGCTGTACTGCTCATGGCCGCGACGCGTGAACAGCGCTTCGATGTCCTGCAGGCTGAGCATGGTGCGGGTGGACGTTCAGCGGCCCACTTCGTCCAGCGACGCCCATTGGCTGGGCCGGATGCGCGTGGCCGCCAAGGCGCCGGTCGATTCGAGTATCGGGTAGGCGATGCTGCAGATGTGCGAATTGATGCGCTTGAGCTCGCTGATCAGGTCCAGGTGCAGCGAGCTGGTCTCGATGCTCTGCGCCGTGTTGTCGCGCAGGCGGCCGATGTGGTTGGCGGCGTACTCGTGCTCGAGCTCGCGGAAGCGCGCCTTTTCTTCCAGCAGCTTGCGTGCGTCGCGCACATGGCCGTCGAGAAACACGCTCATGCCCAGGCGCAGGTTGGAGAGCAGCCGCTCGTGCAGGTGGCAGATCTCGGCCGTGCCGGCGTCGCTGAAGCTGCGGCCTTTGCGGATCTTCTTGTCCTCCAGGTCTTGCAGCACGCGCTCGATGCTGTCGCCGATCTGTTCCATGTTGATGGTGAAGCTGACGATATCGGCCCAGCGCCGGCCCTCACGTTCGCTCAGCGCTTCAAGCGAGATCTGCGTCAGGTAGAACTTGATGGCCGAGTACAGCTCGTCCACGGTGTCGTCCATCTTGCGCAGGCGCTCGGCCAGCTCGAGATCGTTGTCACGCATCACCGGCAACACACCGCGCAACATGGTCTCCACCACGTCGGCCTGGTGCAACGCTTCACGCGCGGCGCAGCTGATGGCCAGCGACGGCGTGGCCAGCGCCACCGGGTCGAGGTGACGCGGGCGGTCGCCCGCTGCACCGGGCGACGGCGTGGGCAGCATGCGTTCGACCAG
>JANOLY010000421.1:0-12590 GCA_031420055.1 Burkholderiales bacterium
TGCCTCCTTCGGCGAGGCCAAGGCACGCGCGCTGATTGCGGGCATCGCGGCCAACCTGGCGCGCGCACCGCGTGGCAACGACCGCGAACAAGCCCGGGCCATCTTCGAGGGCAAGTGCGATGTCGCCCTGATGAACACCTACTACCACACCTATATGGCCGAGAACCCCGAGCAAAAGCCCTGGGCCGATGCGGTGGGCTTGTACTTTCCCAGCCAGGCCGGCAAGGGCACTTTCATCATGCGCTCGGCCGCCGGCGTCACGCGGGCCACCGAGAACCGCGACCTGGCGCTGGGGCTGCTGGAGTTCATGGCCTCGCGCGAAGGCCAGCAGCTAATGGTGACGCGCACCAAGCAGTACTCGGTGCTGCCTGATGTGGCCGCCCACCCGCTGATGGTCAAACTCGGTGCCGAGCAGGGCCTGGTGGACGGCCGCTTCAAGATGGACTTCGTACCGCTGGAACAGATCGCGGGCAAGCGCGACGAAGTCATCAAGTTCATCAACGAGGTGCGCTTCGACGCCGACCGCTGATGCTGCCAGCCTGCCACGCCACGCGCCGCGGCTGCGCGGCATGACCACTGCCAGCAGCCTGGCCCGGTTGTGCCTGGCGCTGAGCCTGGCAGCCTGTGCCCTGCTGCCCGTGGGCTACTTGCTGCTCGCAGCGCTGCCCATCTTGTTTGACGGCGGTTGGCTCGCCCACTTCGCCAGCACCAGCCTGCCCCACCAGGCGCGCCTCAGCGTGTCGGTGGCGCTGATGGCGGCGGTGGTGGCCTTTGCCGTCGGCGCCGTGCCCGCGGTGGCGGTGTCGCGTTTCGATTTCCGCGGCCGCAGCCTGGTCAGCCTGCTGGCGTTGCTGCCTTTGCTGTTTGCGCCCTTCGTGCTGGCCGGCACCTGGACGGTGACGTTTTCGTCGGCGTTCTTCGAGGGCCCGCTGGCGCTGGCCCTGCTGCACGGGTTGGCCTGCGGGCCGTATGTGTTCATCGTCTTTCGCGTCGCAGCGTCGCGCATCCCGACCTCCTTCCCCGAGCTTGCCGCGGCGCTGGGGCACGGCCCGTGGCAGCGGCTGTGGCGGGTGCACCTGCCGGCACATGCCGTGCCGGCGGCAGCCAGCCTGCTGATCGTCTTTGCACAGGTGGTGGGCGACTACGCGGCGGCCGAACGCGTGGGCGTGGACACGCTCAGCGTGGGCGTGCACAACTTCTGGCTGGCCAGCCAAAGCTCGCAGGTGGCCGCCATCGTGTCGGTGGTGCTGATCGTGCCGTCGCTGCTGCTGCTGGTCGTGGCCACCTGGGCCGCCACCTCGGTGATCAACCGCAACCCGGTGCCGCCGGCATCGGCCGCGGCGGCGCGCCAGCCACTGCGCGGGCCGGCCGCCTGGGCACTGGTGGGATGGAGCTTGCTGTGCTCGTTGCCGGCGTTCTGGATACCCGAATTCCTGACCCTGCGTTGGGCCTGGTTGCGGTGGGAGCGCACACGCTTTGCCGCCATCCCCGGCGACATGCTCAATGCCGCCACCACCTCGCTGTACACGGCGCTGCTGGTGGCTGCGGTGTGCGCGCTCACGGCCTTGCTGCTGCAGTCGGGCGGGCGCTCGCGAACGGGCGAAGGTTGGGGTGAACGATGGGCCGAGCGCACGCCCTGGTTGTTCCTGAGCAACTACTTCCTGCCCGCGCTGGTGCTGGCCCTGGCCTTTGTGATGATGAGCCGCGACGGCTCGCTGTTGGCGCAGTGGCTGGGCCCGTGGCGCGACAGCCGGCTGCTGATCGTGGTCAGCGAGGCGCTGCGCTTCATGCCCTTTGCGATGCTGCCCGTGCTCGACGCCTTGCGCCGCACGCCGCCGGCCGCCGTCGAGGCCGCCCGCGCCTTTGGGGCCGGGCCGCTGCGCGCACGCCTGGTGGCCTACGCCGGGCACCTGTGGCCTGCGCTGTTACTGGGCTGCGCGCTGGTGTTCATGGAGTCGCTGAAGGAGCTGGACATGAGCCTCACACTGCACCCCTTCGGCTACACGTCGCCGGCCTTGAAAATCTACGCCTTCTCGCGCCACCAGAACATGGACCGCGCTGCGGTCTGGGTGCTGGTCACGCAGCTGCTGATGCTGCTGCCCTTGCTGCTGCTGCACTGGCGCATCGGCCGGCTCGGCGGCACGCGCCGGCAAGGCGCGTGAGCAGGCGCGGCGCTGGGCCAGGGCAACAAAACGGAGTGCGTGCGACATGCTTTCAGTGAAGTCCCTGACCCGCGTCATCGGCACCAGGCCGGTGGTGTGCGAAGTCTCCTTCGACATGGCGCCCGGCGAGGTGCTGGCCGTACTGGGCCCCTCGGGCAGCGGCAAAACATCGCTGCTGCGGATGATCGCCGGCTTCGACGCGCCGACTGCTGGCAGCGTGTTCCTGCACGGCAGCGAGGTGTCCAGCGCCGGGTGCGTGCTGCTGGCACCCGAAAAACGTGCCCTCGCGCTGGCTTTCCAGGACGCCACCTTGTTCTCGCACCTGGACGCCGTAGGCAACGTCGCCTTTGCCATTCGCGAAGGAGACAAAGCCACGCGTCTGCAGCGGGCGCGCACCGCCCTGCACGAGATGGGGCTGCCCGCGATGGACGGCCGCGATGTGGCCACGCTGTCGGGTGGCGAGGCGCAGCGGGTGTCGCTGGCACGTGCGCTGGCCGCGCCCTCGCGACTGCTGCTGCTGGACGAGCCCTTCGGCAATGTCGATCGCCTGACCCGCGTCGACCTGGTCCAGCGCTTGAAGGCCAGGCTGGCCCATGGGCTGGGCGCAATCATCATCACCCACGACCCGGCAGACGCGGTGGAGCTGGGTGCGCGGGTGCTGCTGATGCGCGACGGTCGGGTCACGGCCGATGGCTCGCACGAGGCGATTGCCCATGGCCGGCACGGCGAGTGGGCCAGCGCCTTCTGGCGTGCCGGCCAGGCCTGATCAGTCGCGCCGGCCCCCCGTCCGGCGCCAGCCGATGCGTTGACGGGCACGTTGCCAGGCCGCGCCCAGGCCGGCCAGGCGCAAGACCGTGCGGTCCATCAACACACCGATCAGAAACAGCGTCAGTGCCAGCGCAATCAGGCTGCGATCCGGGGCACGCGGCGTGCGTTGGCCGGGTTGCTTTGGCAGCGGAGCGCGCGGGTCCCAGGCGCTGACCAGGCCGTCGGCGCGCCAGGTGTCCAGCGCCGGGTTGGTGCTAAAGGCTTGGTTCTCGGCGTGCTGGCGCCGCAGGTGCAATTGGCGCTGCGAACCGCCTGCGGTGGTGGCGATGAAGGTGTACAGGCCGGGGTCGCTGTCGGGCAGCGTGGCACGCAATCGGCCCGGGGCGACGGCTTGCAGGCTCAGCACCTGGCCGGTCTGGGTGGGTGTGTCGACGGCCAGGCTCACGCGGGCGGTGTCTGGCAGCTGCTGGCCCGCCGGCAGCTCGAGCTCGACCTGCAAGCCGGCCGGGCTGTCCTTCACCGTCAGCGCCAGCGCACCGCGCGGGCCGGTGCCGCTGGCCCAACCGGCCAGGCCACCGGCCAAGCGCGGCCACTCCGCCCAGGACAGCCAGGGTCCCGCCCAGGGCCCCAGGCCGCTGGTCAGGGCGATGACTCGGCCGCGGCCGACCCCGTGAAAGGCGATCAAGGGCTCGCCGCGCCGGGTGGCCACCGCCACCACCGCGCCGGGCTGAGGCCGGGTCACGGCATGCGCCGTGACCGGCGGCCAGTCTTGCAGCAGACCCGGCGCAAAGGGCAGCGGCAGGGCCTGTTCGACATCGATGCGGCCGCGCTCGACGCGCGCGCGCTGGCGCTCCAGCCCGGCCCGCATCACCCGCGGCAGCTCGGCGGCCTCGTTCACGCGCAGCACCAGCGCCCCCGGTTCGCCGAGCAAGCGCTGCAGCGCGGCCACGTCGGCGTCCGGGCCGACGGCCAGGGCCAGGGTTTCGATGCGCGAACGCACCAGGCGTGCACGCAGGTCCGCCAGCGGCGCGTCGTCGACATAGCCATCGGTGACCAGCACCAGCAGGCGCCGGCCGCGGCCGGCGCGCTCAAGCTCGACCAGCGCCGCCTCCAGCGCCGGGGCCAGCCGCGTGCCGCCGTTGGGGCTGACCGGCCAGGGCCGCGCCAGCGCCAGGCTGCCGGCAGCCACCGAACCCAGCGGAATCAACACCCGCGGCGCGACATCGAAAACCAGCAACCCGAGCGCATCGCGTTCGGGCAGGCCGCGCGCCGTCTCGAGCACAGCGCGTTGGGCGAGCTGGAAGCGGTCCACGCCGGCACTGCCTTGGCCCATGCTGCCCGATTTGTCCACCGCGAAGACGATGCTCGCCGGCTCGTCCAGCACGGCCGGCTCGGAGACCACGGGCAGCACCGTCTCCAGCACCGAACCGCGGTAGCCGCCGCGCGCAAACGAGCGTTCGCCACCCAGCACCACCAGGCCCAGGCCCCGCTGCTTCACGGCAGCCACCAACGCGGCCCAAAAACGCGGGCTGGCGTCGTCGATGGCCACGTCGTCGAGCACCACCGCCTGGTAGCCGTCCAGGCCGTCGGCATGGGCGTCCAGCCGCGCCGCAGAAGTCAGCTGCACCGACCAGCCACCAGCCAGCAGGCTGCGCGCCAGCGTGTTGCCAACACTGCCCTGTGCGTACAGCACGGCCGCCGCCGGCGCGATGTCGATGACGGCAGCGTCGACCACCTCGTGCAGGGTCTGTCCGGACACGGCGTCTAGCAGCGTCACGTCGACAACCACCGCGCCGCTGCGCGAGGCGTCGAACTCCAGAGTCGCCCGGCCGGCCGGATCGGCCTGCGCACTGGCAGACTGGGTCTGGCCGCCCACGCTGCGTGCAACGGCCTTCACGTGCAGCGGCTTGTCCGCGGGCCCGGCCAACTGGACCGCGACTCGAACGCGCTGGCCCACCTGCACGCGCTCCGGCGCCAGCACCTCGGCCACGCGCACCGGCGGCGGCGGCCGGCCCAGGGCGCGCCACTGCAGCGGCAGGCGGGCCTCGCGCAGCGCGTGCAAGGCGCGGGCGGTGTCGCCCCGGTTGGCCAGACCGTCAGAGATGATCACGGCAGCGTCGAAGGCCGCCCCCGCATGGGCCACCAAGGCCGCTTGCAAGGCGGTTTCGATGTCGGTCAACGCACTTTGCAGATCGACCCCAGCGCCGCTGCCGGGCGGCGCCGGCGCGGCCGGCCGGCCGGCGAACTCGATCAACCGCAACTCGCCGGCACCCGCGTCGCGGCCGGCGTGCAGTACCTCGGCCAGCGCCTGGTCGCTGCCGGACCGCGGCATGCTCTGCGACCGGTCCACCAGCACCAGCAGGCGCGGCTTGCTGCGCTCGTCCAGCCAACTGCGCCCGACCAGCGCCAACGCCAGTGTGGCCAGTGCGGCCAGCTGCAACGCCAGCGCTGTCAAGGTGCGGGTGCCGCGGGCGGTCACGGGACGACCCGGCGCGCTGCGCCTTGCCGAATGAGCGCTTGCAAGTGACCCGGCGGTCTCACCGGTGCGCCGTTGTCCAGCGCACTCCGAGACGGGCCATCCAGGCGGCGCGGCGGTCTCATGCGGTGCCTGCCGGCGCCGGCCGACCGACGCGCAGCCACTGGCGGGCCAGCGCGACAACTTCCCACAGCAGCGCTGCAACGGCCAGCAGCAACACCCACCGGGTCTGGTCGACCAGCGGTCGCGGGTAGGCCGTCGCATCGGGCGGTGCAACAACACCGGGGCCGGCACCCGCCGTGGCCGCGGCCGACGCGGCCCCACCCGGCGCCGGCACGACCCACGACGCCGCCGGGCCGCGCCCGGCTGCCGCAGTCCGGCCCAGCAGGGGGCCGCCGAGCAGGCGCTCGAACACCAGGTTCACCAGCAGCGGCGTCTGGGCGCCGCGCTCGGCGGCCAGCGCAGCGAAGTCCACCGAGGTCTCGATCAGCGGCCTGGCGCCGGCGCGGCCGACGATCACCGGCTCGCCGCCCACGGCCAGCAGCACCTGGTCACCGGGTTGCGCTTGCAAAGTCGCTGCGAGTGGCAGCCGCCCGGGTTCGAGCCGGGCGCGCTGCGACCCCGACAGCGCGGCTGACCACAGCGCCGGCCCTGGCGGCCAGCGAGACGGCGCGCCTGCGCTGACACGCAGGGTGGCGAGGTCAGGCCGCGCAATGCCAGCGCCACAGTCGAGCGCTGCCACCGCGCCCGCCGCATCGGCCGCGGCCGTGACCAACGCCGGATGGCTGGCCACAGCCGCCCGCAGCACGGCCGGGCAGCCCGCATCGACCACCACACGCTGCCGGTGCAGGGGGGTCACGTCGAGCACCAGTTCGTCGTCGGCGGGCAAGGCGTCAGCGGGCTGCAGCGTGGCGCGAACCCGGTCGGCCGCGGCGACCTGCAGCGTCAGCAGCGCCGACGCGCCAGCGGCCAGGCGGTGGCTGGAGCGCTGTGCGCCGGTGCTGCCGGTGCTGCCGGTGGCGATGAGCAGCTCGCGCGTCTCGGCCGCATTGCCGCCGTTGCTGAGCATGACCAGCAGCTCGAGCCGGGTCGGGTCGTCCGGGCTGCGGCGTGCCGACAGCTGGGCCAAGCCAACGTTGCGGGTGAGGCTGCCAACTTGCACGATGCGGTCGGGCCGCCGCCCCGCCGGCCAGTGCCACAGGGCGGGGTGGGCGCCGTCGCTGAGCAGCCAGTGCTGGCGCTGTGCCCCCAGCAGCGCGGCGGGCGGGGCGGTGGGCTCAGTCGCGGCTGCGGCTGCGCGTTGCGCCTGCAGCGCCTGCAGCGCCGCGGCATCAGGCGCAGCCAGGCGCACCCAGGGGTCGCCCAGCGCACGCAACTCGATCTCGGCGCCGGGTGTCTGGGCCAGCAGCGCAGCCGCCTGCACCAGGGCCAGCTCCAGCCGCGTGCCCTGGGCCTCGCGCGCGAACATGCTCAGCGAATCGTCCAGCCACAACGTGACGGCTTGCTGCGGCGGCACCTGCCGTGGTTCGGCCAGCGCCACCAACAACAGGGCGGCCAGCAGCGCACGGCGGCGCCAGGCCGGGTCGGGGGGCTGCTTTTCACCCGCCGCCGGGCTGTGGGCGGCAGCACCGCGCCACAGACCCAGGTGCGACACCGGCAGCACCGCGCGGTGGCGTCCGCCACGGTGCA
The DNA here is from genome assembly GCA_031420055.1 of Burkholderiales bacterium. Lineage (GTDB taxonomy): Bacteria > Pseudomonadota > Gammaproteobacteria > Burkholderiales > Burkholderiaceae_C > Rubrivivax. Next base: position 7,096 of record JANOLY010000421.1, read on the forward strand.
GCCAGCGCAGCACCGGCAGCAGCGCCAGCCCCAGCAGCCACAGCGGTGCAGCCAGACTCAGCAATGCCGCCGCGCCTGCACCAGATGGCGCAGCAGCGTGTGCTGCCAGGCCTGGGCGATGTCCCAGTCGGTGAACGCCACGCCGCTGCGGCTGCAGAAGCGCCGCAGCCGCGCCGTCATCGCGGCGCGCTCGGCAGCCGCTCCGGCGTTGGTCTGCGCACCGACCCAAGCCGGCTGCATGGCGCCGGTTTCGACATCGACGAGATCGAACTCACCGACTTGCGCCAGCGCTGTTTCGGCCGCGTCGTTCAGTTGCACCAGGTGCAAGGCGGTGCAGCGCTGCAGCAGCGCGCCGAGGTCGCGGCGCATCTCGTCGTCAGCGAGAAAGTCGCTCAGCGCAAACACCGAGCCGGCACCGTGCAGGTGGCGCGCGCAGACGCCGATTTCTGAACGTTCGCCGGCTGGCACCGGCTGCAGCGTGGCCAGCATCCGCGCGATGCCCGCAAAGTGCGCCTGGCCGCGCCCGCGCGCGCACTCGGCGCGCACCCGGGCGCCGAACACCAGCAGGCCGACGCGGTGACCCAGCTGCAGCAGCGCATAGCTCATCGCGGCGGCCATGCGCACCGCCGCGCACCACTTGGCAGCACCCTGTGCGGCCATCGACGAGCTGGCGTCGATCAACACCGTCCAGTCACTGGCTGACTCGGCCTCGAAGCGGCGCAGCACGGGGTGGCGGCGCCGCGCAGTCTGGCGCCAGTCGATGTGGCGCACCTCGTCGCCGGGCGCGTAGTCGCGGTGGTCCAATTGCTGCAGGCCGACGCCGGCCCGGCGCGACACCACGCGCGCACCGGGCGCGCGCGGCTGCCGCTCGATCAGCAGCTGCGCGGCCGCCGCAGCGAAGGCCTGCAGCTCGCCCTGGCCGGGCAGCGCAGCCGGGGTCAGAGCCTTTGTTGCCATGCGGCGATCACCGCAGCCAGCGTGGCCTCGGCGCCCTGGCCGTCGAGTTCGCTTTCCAGGCGCAGCAGGATGCGGTGGCGCAGCACCGGGAGCGCCACCGCGGCCAGGTCATCGACATCGACATGCGCGCGCCCGGCCATCAGCGCCCGCACGCGCGCCGCGCGCACCAGCGCCTGCAGCGCGCGTGGGCTGGCGCCGTAACGGATGTGCTGGCGGGCGTCTGCCGCCGCAGCGTCGGCCGTCGGCTGCGTGGCCAGCACCAGGTCGACCGCGGCCTCCTTGCAGCGCTCGCCGAGCAACACCGTGCGGCACAGGGCGCTGATACGCAGCACGTCGGCGGGGCTGGCCATGGGCTGCAGCGTGTCGGCAGGCTCGGCGTCCAGCGAGACCTCCAGCAGCCCGCGCAGCGAGGCACGGCTGGGAAACGGCACCGTCAGCTTGAACATGAAGCGGTCCAGCTGGGCCTCGGGCAATGGGTAGGTGCCCTCGAGCTCGATCGGGTTTTGCGTGGCCAGCACACAGAACGGGCTGGGCAGGGGGTGGGTGACGCCGGCCTGGGTCACCTGGCGCTCCTGCATGGCCTCGAGCAACGCGGCCTGGGTGCGCGGTGTGGCGCGGTTGACCTCGTCGACCAGCACCAGTTGCGCAAACACCGGTCCGGGCCGGAACTCGAAGCGCGACGCGCCACCGGCCGCGGTGACGTAGACCTCGGCACCCGTCACGTCGGCCGGCATGAGGTCGGGCGTGCACTGCACACGCGCCCATTGCAGCCCCAACGCGGCGGCCAGGGCCTTGGCCAGGTGCGTTTTGCCCAGACCGGGCAGGCCTTCAATGAGCACATGTCCACCGGCAAACACCGCCGTCACCAGATCCGTGACCAACTCTTCTTGACCGACGATGACACCACCCAGCAGGGCCTGCAGCCCCTGCAACTGACGCTGGGCGTCGGCGTAGTCGCTATCGCGAGGGCTGGTGTCGGTCATGGGCGTCGTGGGCTGGCCTTCATCCATGCTTGTACGTAGCTCGTTTCAGTCGGGGTCAGTTGCATCGATGCGGTTGCCGGCGGCGCTGTCGCCGCTGCCGCTGCGGGCACGCGGCGCGGCGGCGCGGTGTCGCCGCGGTTGGCGCCTTGCTCGTCACTGTCGTAGCTGGCGATCTGCTCGAAGTCGGCCTGCCGTTGACCCGACAAGCGGGTTGCTGCCAGCGCCCGGTCTTGCATCGCCATGGTACCCCGCAGGGCGCGCGCAACGCCGGGGTCGGCACGCTTGTCGGCGCTGTCACCGGCCTGGCTGGCGCCCCCGCTGCCCGCAGTCTGTGTTGCGCCTGCGGTGGGGGCCGCGGTGGCTGCAGTGCTGCTGACGGCGGCGGACTGGTGGGCTGCGCGGGCACCCGCGGGCGGCGACCCGGCCTGGGCTTGGGCCAGGGCCGGTGGCCTGCCGTCGTCGGCGCCGGCCGGACCGGCCGCGGGTGCGCGGCCGCTGCCCTGTGCGGTCTCGTCGCGCGGCCGCGCAGCCCGCAAGGCGGCACTGATCTGTTCGGCGCGGACGGCAGGCTCGGGCCGCTGTCCCAGCGCCAGCGGCGTGGGCGCTGACGCAGCCGACGCCCGCGTCGCACTGGACACCTGCAGCTGCGGCACCACCCCGGGCAGTGTCAGGATCACACCGGCCAAGGCACTGCAGGTGGCCATGGCCAGCAGCGGCCGGGCCAGCTGTGCTCCGTCGCGCCGCGCGGCCAACTGGCGCAGGCTGGCGGGCACCCTGGCCGCCGCCCAGGCGCCCAGCCAGCGCACCGCAGGCGATGCGGCCGGACCCGACGCGGCAGGGCCAGTCTCCAGCCAGGTGGTGAACGCCGACGCGCCGCCCAAATGCTGGTCGGCCCAGAGCGCACAGGCGCTTTCGTCGGGGCGTTGCCGGGCCGCCCGCACCAGCAGTGCCAGCCAGACCAGGGCCATGGCCGCCAGCAGCGCGCCCACAGGCACGGCGCGCAAGGCCCCGTGCACCGCCGCCGCCGCCAACGCCAGGCCCGCCGTGGCCCAAGCAGCCCACCGTGTCGCGGCGAGAAACCGCATGCGCCACAGTCGCCTGCGCACCGCCGCGAGCAGGGCCCTCACCACCACCGTCGTTGCCGCCGCTGCCGCGCCGGGTTCGGCGTGGTTGGGCCTTGACATCGCTGGCGCAGGGGCAACGGTCACGGCGTCAGGCCAGCCAAGCCGTTGCCCACAGCCCGCGCGTGGACCACAGTCCCGACGCCAGCGCGACCCCGGCCAAGGTGGCCGCCGCTTCGGCCATCGGGGGCTGTCGAAAAATCTTGTGCAACGTCAAACCGACCAGTGACACCGGCGCGGCGGCCACCAGCAAAACCAGTTCGACCAGCAGCACGGGCAGCAGCGGCGCGGTGCTGGCCGACCACACCAGCACCAGCACGGGCCAGGCCGGTGCCAGCATGACCAGGCCGGCCCGGGCACCGGCCCGCCATCCGGCCACCGCGGCCACGCGCAGGCTCAGCAGGGCCAGCACCATGGCGCGCACCAGCCACAAGGCAAGCAGCGCTTGGGCCGCGGGCCGGCTGGCGTCACCGCCATCCTCCAGCGCCAGCCGGCTGCTGCCCAGCCACCACACCGCCACGGCCGCCGCAACGGCGGCGCCGGTCAGTGCCGCCATGCGCAGAGCCGGCGCAGCGTGACCTTGTGTACCTTCGTGCTGCGCACTCCGGTGTGCGCCCGTGGGGCGGCCCTGCGCTCTCATGGCGCGGCCCCGGACACCAGCAGCCAGCCCCGGGCGACGGCCGGCAGGTCCGGCACACCGGCCAAGTCCAGTGCCCACAGGGCGGCCACGCCACCCGGCGCAGTCCGGGCCAGCGCCATTCGCGCCACGGCGTCGCGCGGCGGCACACCGGCGTCGGCCACCACACGTTGCCGCTCGCCCGGCCCCAGGGCCGGCAGATCGTGCACCTGGCCCGCGGCCAGCAGGAGTCCCGCGGGCCAAGCGCTGCCCGCCGCGTTGGTGATTTCGCGCGAGCCGTCGGCATGCATTTGGCTGGCCAAGGCCCTGGACACCGGGAAGCTGCCGGCGTAGCACAGCGCGGTCTGACCAAACAGGCGCGAATCGAAGCGGGCAAGAACCGCCTGGGCCTGCGCGACATCGAAGTCCAGTTGCATCGTCTGGGTGGCATCGCAGGGCCGCGCGCCCGACGCCAGCTGGGGCGGCAAAGGCACCCGCAAGGTGCCGCGCGCCACCCCTGCGAATTGCTGCAGGCCCTGGTAGCGCGCCACCTGGGCGCCCGACTCGCTCTCGCCCCAAACGACGATCCGTGAGGTCGGCGGTGCCGCGTGCAAGAACAAGACGGCGGCCACAGCCACCAGGGCCGGGGCCAGCACCAGCGCGACGGTCGAGGTGAAAAACAGCAGCACGATGGCTGCGGCTGCAAAGTACACGGCCAAGGCCACCGCCACCCGGCGCCACATCGCGTGGTCGGGCTCGGTCACGCCACCCAGGGTGGCGGGCGACATCGTGGCGGGCAAGATGGTGGCCAGCGACTCCACCAGCAGCCCGCGGGCCTCGGCGAGCGAGGCCGCATGGAGCATCGCCCGGCCGCCGCAGCCCGCTGCGCCTTGCAGCAGGCGGCGCAGCGCATCATCGGCACTCACCACGGCGACCCGACCGCAAGCGGCGGCATGCGCCAGCAGCGCGTCGAGCTGGCGCTGGTCGAGCGCACCGAGCGTTGCCGCGTCGAGCATGAGGGCATCGATGCTGGCATAGGCCGATGCGTTGCGCGGCAGGTCGTCGGCGGTCAGCGCCACGCTGTTGAAGCCCTCGATGCCTTGCGTGGGCGTCGCGGTGCCGTCGGTCAGTGCCACACCGAGCAGCGGCGACTCCGACTGCGCAACAGCCAGTTCGCGCCGCAGCGGTGCTGCGCCCGGCTGACCGGCGCTGAGCGTCACCGTCGGCGCGGAGGCCACCGGCAGGTGCAGGCGAATCGCACGGCCGGGCTGCAGGTCGAGTTCGGTGCGCACCGTCTGCCGGCCCGCCACAAGCTCGAGCGTGACGCGGGTGGCGGCGGCGGCAGTGACGCGAATGTCGATCTCGCTGGCGCGCCCGGGGCGGGACCAGGCTGCCCATGCGGGTGCCGCCATCAGCTCGATGCCGGGCTGCGCGGCAGCGCTCGCCATGCCGCCCAGCGCCAGCCCCCACAGCGTCAGCAGGCGGCGCAACACCGAATCAGTTGAGCACGTGCTCGAGCGCGACCACGGACCAGGCCGTGACGAGTTGCGGCCGGTCTTCCCACCAGGCGTTGGAGTCGCGATTCGCCCAGCTGCCGTCCGGGGCCTGCACCGCCAGCAGCTTCTGGGTCAACTCGTTGCGCCAGTTCCGCCGCTGCCCCTGTCCGTCGACGAAGGTGTCTTCACCATAGGCCCGCATCACCTTGGCGAAGGCGTTGTAGAAGTAGTAGATGCCGTGCTTCTTGTTGGTGCCCGGGTTGACGTCCAGCGTGTAGTTGGCGGTCATCCACTTGTAGGCGGCCTGTATGCGCGGGTCCTT
>JANOLY010000422.1:0-2317 GCA_031420055.1 Burkholderiales bacterium
ACCCCGCCACGCTGGGCTGATCCTGGCCGCTCAGGTGCAGGAATCCGGGACCCAGTATGCGGCCCTGCTTCGCGCGCCATCCACCCCATGATCCAACACATCCTCATTGCCAACCGCGGTGATGTCGCCTTGCGCATCGCGCAGGCCGCCGCCGACATGGGCCTGCAGAGCACGGACGTGTTTGCTGCGGACGAGGCAGCCGCTGCACACGGCAGCGGGGCCACGTATACCGTGTCGGTGGGCGCGGCGGGGCCCGCCGCCTACCTGGACATCAACCGGCTGGTGGCGCTGGCACGCAACGCTGGCTGCGACGCGGTGCATCCAGGCTACGGTTTCCTGAGCGAGCGCGCCGACTTCGCCCAGGCCTGCGCCGACGCCGGCCTGATCTTCACCGGCCTCACTGCGGCGCAATTGGCGGCGCTGCGCGACAAGGCGTCTGCGCTGGCGTTGGCCCGCGAATGCGGTGTGCCGGTGCTGGCGGGCAGCACGCAGGCCGTGTCGCTGCCCGAAGCGCAGGCCTTCATGGCCGCGTTAGGCGGGGTTGGCGGGGTTGGCGTGATGCTGAAGGCAGTGGGCGGCGGAGGCGGGCGCCACCGGCGCCCTGCACCCGGTGCCAGTGGCGCAGGCCGGGTCGGGCCTCTTGCAGATGATGGGCGAGGTCTGGCAGTGGACGCGCAGCGCCTACGCCCCATACCCCGGCTTTCGCGCCTGGGACGGCGCGGTGGGCGAATACAACGCCAAGTTCATGGCCAACCAGTACGTGCTGCGCGGCGCCTCCTGCGCCACGCCACGCAGCCACATTCGCAGCAGCTAACGCAACTTCTTCCCGGCCGACGCGCGTTGGCAGTTCACGAGGTTGCGGTTGACGCGGGACGGGGGCTGAGCCTCATTGGCGTCGTTGAGCTGACGCATCTCTTTCGTCTGGGGCGCAGCACGAAAGGCCCTGTGCAATACTGAGGATGTGTACAGCCACACTTCGCTGGTCAACGGTGTCGGCTTGCGTTGCTCACTTGCTGCCCGACAATGAAGCAAGGCGACACGGCAGATGCCGAAGTCGCACGAGCCGGGTTGGCTTGTTGCCGGATTGATCGGCCTTTGCCCTGCCTGTTCTTGACTTGCGCCAGTTCACTTGATGACCACCAGCCTCTTGATCCGGCAAGCGTCACTGCTCGACATGTGTCCGATCGCCGCAGCCGTGGAAGAGCTGGCGAACGCGGGCGGGGTCGTCGAACGCGGGGCCATCTTCACGCGCCGCGAGGTGGTGGATTTCATTCTCGATTTGTGCGGCTATACGGCTGACAAGGCTCTTGCCAATAGTTGCCTGCTCGAGCCTTCATTCGGCGAGGGCGACTTTCTGTTGCCAGCCATTGAGCGCTTGCTCCACTCATGGAGCTTAGGCGAAAAAATCAGCAGCCCACTGACCGCGCTCGGCGACGCCATCAGGGCCGTCGAACTGCACAGCGATTCCTGCGCTCGAACGCACGCAGCAGTAGTCGCTCGACTTGAAAGAGAAGGCTTCGGCGCCGGCATTGCAGAAGCGCTCACCAATCGCTGGTTGCTGCATGCCGACTTCCTGCTGGCCGACATTCCCGAGTCCTTCGATTTTGTTGTTGGCAATCCGCCTTATGTCCGCCAGGAGCTGATCCCTGCTGTCCTGTTGTCGGAGTACAAAGCCCGTTACAGCACGATCTACGACCGGGCCGACCTCTACATCCCCTTCATCGAGCGATCTTTGCGGAGCCTCAAGCCGGGTGGTGCCCTTGGATTCATCTGCGCCGATCGATGGATGAAGAACCGCTACGGCGGACCCCTGCGCGAGTTGGTCGCCAGCCAGTTTCACCTGAAGTTCTTTGTCGACATGACTGACACGGCGGCCTTCCATTCCGACGTAGTCGCGTATCCAGCCATTACGATCATCGCGCGCGAGAGGCGTGGTTTGACACGAATCGCCCGACGCCCTGAAATCAGTCGGACTGCGCTCCGCCTTCTGTCGGCTCAGCTTCTGTCAGACCTTTTGCCAGAGGGCGTTGGTCCGGTCGTGGAAATAGCTGACATCGCGGGCAACGGTGAACCTTGGATTCTTGAGAGCTCAGCTCAGATGGCGCTGCTGCGCCGCCTCGAACGCGATTTTGTTCCGCTTGAAGCAGCAGGATGCAAGGTAGGTATCGGCGTCGCGACAGGCGCTGACAAGGCCTTCATCGGCCTCCTGCACGAACTCGACGTCGAAGAAGACAGGAAGCTTCCGCTGGCTATGACCCGGGACATCCAAACGGGTAGGGTGGTATGGCAAGGTTACGGAGTCATCAACCCATTCGTG
>JANOLY010000423.1:0-5083 GCA_031420055.1 Burkholderiales bacterium
CAGCGGCAAGGTGGGCATGTCGGGGACCAACAGCACCAGCGGGCCGGCCGCGTTCACCACCAAGATCGGCGAGTGGGAGCAACTGCGCGTGTGCACCAATTCGCGCGCCGTCACCGACATCCTGTCGATCTACAACCAGGATGCGGCCGGTGGTACTTTCTTCGTTGACCGCGTCGAGCTGCGCGAAATCCCGATCGTGGAGTAGGCCATGCACGGCGAACCTTCTTCAGCGGCCTGGCGCCTGACGGCACTGCTGCTCGGCGCTAGCTGTGTCGTCACGCTGGCGGTGGCCTGCGGCGGCGGCGGCGACGATGTCATCGCCATGTCCGTGGCGACAGGCGCGACGGGCGCAGTGGGCAGGGGCGCCCGCGCCGAAGCGCTTGGCTTGGCCGTCGCTGCCGCGGCGCCGCAAACCTTGGCTCAGACCCAGGGGCAGGCGCCGGGGCCCGGCGCAGCCGCCATGCCGGCGACCCAGCTGCAACCCTGCAGCGACGACTCGCGCCGCCCGGCGCAGTTGGCCGCCGTGCCCGCGCATCTGCGCGCGCCGGTAGTGCAGGGCGACGAGCTCGGCGACGAGGCGCTGAATTCGCCGGCAGGCCGCCCGGGCGAAGGAGCGGCAGGGGCCGCCCCGCCCGCAAACGCGTTCGAGGTGAGGTAGGCCGCGCTGGCCGCCGTGCCCATCCGACCGCGACGCAAGGAGCCTTCATGAATGCCCGCCGATCCCCCGCATCCACGGACGCACCCTGGGTCATGCTGCTCAGCGTGTGGCTTGGCGCGGGCGCCGACGCCGGCATGGCCGCCGACTGGCATGCCCGCGTCGTGCTGCCCGACGCCCGCACGCGCGAGTTCAGCAGCCCCTTCGAGCTGGCGCAGTTTCTGAGCCACGCCAGCTGGATTGCGGCCGATCCACGCCCCGGCCCGGGAGGCCTTCGCTGAGCGCCGCAACGGCGCCGCAACGCCCGAGGTCCAGCATCCGCGCGTCGATCACCGCAGCAAAGCGGCTGCCACCTTGCGGATCAACAGCCCTGCGCAACAACCGCCCACAGGAGAAAAGAAATGAATGTGCACAGCCCCAAGCTTGTCGCCTGGTGTGTGGCAGTCGCGGCTGCAGCGATGCTTGCGGGCTGCAGCGACGGCGATGTCGCCACGCCGCCGCCGCTAACGCCCCCGCCGCCGGCCGGCAACGCCGCGCCTGTGGCCGCGTTTGTCAGCGCGGCTTCGGTGGTGGCCGGCGTGCCCTTGCCGCTGGACGCGAGCGCCTCACGCGACGCCGACAACGATCCACTGACCTACAGCTGGAGCATGGGTAACGGCCAGCGCGGCGGCGGCCAAAACATCGCGGCAGTCTTCGACAGCGCAGGCAGCTACACCGTGCGGCTGACGGTGGACGATGGCCGTGGCGGCGTGCACAGCGTGGACCGGGTTGTGGCGGTGAGCGCAGGCGCGGTTGCATCGGGGTCAGTGCCGACGTCGGTCATCGTGCGCGACACGAGCGGCGCGCTGGTCTCGGGCGTGAGTGTCAGCGTCAACCGTGCGGGCGGGGCCAGCGCCAGCACCGGCGCCGACGGGCGCGCGTCGGTCAGCACCGATCGTGGCATTGCGGTCACGTTGAAGTTCTCCAAGGCCGGCTACGCCGACCAGTTCAAGACCCAGACCCTGCCCACGGCCGCCGAGAGCGGCTACCTGCAGGTGACCATGCTGGCGCGCGAGCCTGCGCTCACCCTGGCCAACGCCGCCGACGGCGGCGAGCTGGTCGGCAAGGACGGCGTCAAGGTGAGCTTCGCGCCGGGCAGCCTGGTTGACTCCCAAGGCAACCCGGTCAGCGGGCCCGTGCAGGTTTTCATGACGCCGGTGGACGTGGTGCAGAACCTGCGGGCCTTCCCCGGCAAGTTCGAGGGCGTGCGGCCCAGCGGCCAGCAGGGATTGCTGCTGAGCTATGGCACGGTGGAATTCGTGCTCAGCGCGCAAGGCGCGCCGGTGCAATTGGCCGCCGGCAAAAAGGCCACGATCGAGATCCCGATCTACACCGGCTTCAAACGCGACGGCACACCCATCGTGGCCGGTGACAGGTTCCCGATCTGGTCGCTCAACGAGCGCACCGGCGGCTGGACCGAAGAAGGCACCGGTACCGCCGTCGCGGCGGCATCGCCCAGCGACTTTGCGCTGCGCGCCGAGGTGACGCACTTTTCCTGGTGGAACCACGACGACTTCGACGGCGACCCAGGGCGGCCCAAGCCCAAGTGCCAGGTCGACACCAATTTGGACGGCGTGCCTGAGGACCTGAGCGGCACCGGCTACTGCTGGCACGAGGCGGTGCCCGAGCTGGACGACTTCCAGAGCAGCAGCGCGGGCCGTGCGCAGGCGCTGGCCGCCGCGGGCGGTGCACGTCCGTTGGCCGAGCCCCGCACACGCCGCATCCCGGCGTACGCGGCCACCGCCGCGACGCCGGTGGGCGGCGGCGTTGAGTTGCAGATTCCTGCCGACCTGAACATCGTCTTCCGCTCCTGGGCCATGGACGGCACCCTCTTCGGCAGCAGGGTCGTGCGCGCCGGCGCCGGCGTGTCCGAAGACGTAAGCATCGTGCTCGCACCGGTGAAGGACGCGTCCGGTCTGAACCGCATCAGCTTGCCCTACGACGACAACTTCGTGCTCCATACCCTGCGTGAAGTCGATCGCTTCGTCTTCACGCCGCTGGCCGGCATGAGCTACCAGGTCAGGGTGTCACGCGCGGGCGGCACCACCCTGACCGGTGAAGTGCGCATCACCCAAGGCGCCGGTGCCACGCTGGCACTGGCGGCGTTCGGCGCCAGCGCGTTCGCCCCGGTGGTGCAGGCGGTGGGCACGGAGGACATCTCGATCAACGTGACGGCCGGGCCGGGTTCGCCCGGAGCCTATCGCCTCGAAGTTCTGGCGCTGCCCACGGCAAGCTGCGTCGGCGCCGAGGCGCTGACCCTGCCCATGAGCCCGCGCAACCTGCGCTTGCCGGCGAACAGCAGTCTGTGCTTCACGGTCGCCCTGGCGGCCGACGATGCGCTGTTGGTCGAGGGCCAGCCCCGTGGCTCGGGCACCTTCAGCGCCACCTTCACGAGCGCGACGGGTGCGCCGCTGGCCAGCAAGGCCCTTGCGGTGCTGAGCAATAGCGCATTCACGCTGCGTGCAGTCGTCGTGCAGCCGGGAACCTATGGCGTGGAACTCGTGGCGCGTGCCGGCAGCGGTGCCACCGACATCCAGGGATTCGCGCTGTCGCGGATCGCGCTCGATGGCATTCTCGACCTGCCCTCCCAGCGTTCGATCGTTCGCGCGGCGGGTGACGGTCGTTCCTTCTGGTACCTGGCCCGACCCGCCGTTGCGGGCGCGGCGCTGGCGGTCACGCTGGATGACCTGACGTCCGAACATGGCTTCAGGCTCTGGCCCTCGGAGGCCGCCGCCAACAAGACGGCAAGCGGGCGCCCGGTCGGCCGCGTGGTGCAAACGGTGCCCGCGCTGCACCCGCTGGTGCAGGTCTACCCGACCAACCGCACCCGGGTGGGCAACATCACTCTGAGCACGGCCACGCCGCTGGGCATTGCGACCGACACGACCTTGGTGACCACGGTGCCCGCAGTCGGCAGCGTGGTGGTGTACGGGCTGGACGCCACGGTGGGTGACAAGCTGAGCATCGGCTTCAGCGATGCCAGGGGCATAGGCGACGCCGCGCCCAACCTGATCGGCCCCGGCTTCACGCGCACGCTGGCCCCGGCCGCCGGCGGCGGGGGCTTCCCGGGCATCTACACCGTGGGCGAGACCGGCAAACACACGGTCGAGCTGAACTCGGGTGTCGGCTCCGCCGGCAGCGCCTACACCCTGCGCCTGAACCTCCTGCCCGCGCCCGAGGCCATCGTCCTGGGCACACGCTTTGATCGCAGCGGCACGCTGGAGCTGGGAGAGATCAAGCGCTACCGCTTCGGCGTCACGCAGGGGCAGTTGATCGCCTTGCAGCTCACTTCACCCACCGCGCTGGAAGGTGCTTTGCGTGTGGTCGATGCCGACATCTACCTGCGCCAGGGTTTTGCCGAACTGGTGGGCGCCGCGCCGCGCACGCTGGCCACCGGGCCGCGCTTTGTGCAGGCCAGTGCGAACGCGACCCTGCAGTTGTATTCACAGACCGACGGCACACTGGCCAACCGCAGCGGCGCTTTTGCGCTGACCGTCACCGCGCCGACACCGGTGGCGGCGCAACTGGGGACACCCGTCGCCACCACGCTGCAAGCCGGCTCGTTCGCGGCCTACCGCTTCGACATCCCGGCTCCGGGCCGCCACCTCTTGTGCTACCGGCACGCGGGCGCGATTCGCCGGCCCGGACCCGACTTCGAGCGCAACGTCGAGGCCGTGGTCTGGGGGCCGAGCGCGACCACGACGCTCTACGAGGGCGACATCGTGCCCGACAACACCAGCCGCACCGAATTCATCGACGACCTGCGCGCCGGCAGCAACACCCTGACGCTGTACACGCGCTTGGCCTCGGTTGAGGTCACGGCGCGCCTGCTGCGCCTGCCCGACCCGGTGGCCATTGCCCTTGGCGCCGGCGCCGGCAGCCACAGCCTGGCGCCGTGCGAGCTGCGCTATCACGGCTTCGCAGCCACGGTGGGCCAGACCTTCACGGCCACCGTGATTGCCGGCTTCGCTGGCCGTGTGCAGGTGCGCAAGCTGGATGCGAACGGGGTTCCGAACGCGCTGATCACCACGGCCAGCCAGACCCTCGTGGCCGGCACACCGCGCGTGATGACGTTCTCGATTCCCACCCTCTTGGGCAGTGGCGACTACGTGATCGAGATTGACGCCAACGGCGACGCGGCCGGCGCCTACACCGTCGGCTTGACAGCGCCGTGACCGAGGTTTCACGCACCGCCTGCCGTTCGCGACAGTTGCTGCCGTGCCTGCACACTGGCGCCCGCCCGCAGAGCAGGATCACGGGCTCGGCGACGAAGCGCTGAAGTCGCCGCTTGGCGCCCCGGGCGCAGGCGCAGCAGGCGTGCAGCCGGCAGATCCGTTCGATACCCAGTAGGCCGGCTGGCCTGGTGTTGATCGGCCCGGCGCGGCAACG
>JANOLY010000424.1:0-11167 GCA_031420055.1 Burkholderiales bacterium
CATGGAAGCACGCGAGCGCGAGCGCACCGCCATCCCCAACCTGCGCGTGCAGTTCAACAAGGTGCACGGCTTTTACATCGAGGTCACGGGATCGCACCTGGACAAAGTGCCCGCCGACTACCAGCGCCGCCAGACGCTGAAAAACGCCGAGCGCTACATCACACCCGAATTGAAGACCTTCGAGGACAAGGCCTTGTCAGCGCAAGAACGCGCCCTGGCGCGCGAAAAGCTGCTGTACGAGCAATTGCTGGACGCCCTGCAAGCCCATCTGGCGCCGCTGTCGGCGCTGGCGCGAGCGTTGGCCACGCTGGACTGCCTGGCCGCCCTGGCCGAACGCGCCACCACGTTGGGCTGGTGCTGCCCGCAATTCGTGCCCTACCCCTGCATCGACATCGACAGCGGCCGCCACCCGGTGGTCGAAGCCCGCTTGGCAGAAACCGGCATGAGTGGACAAACCCGCAGCTTCATCGCCAACCACTGCCGGCTCGACGCCAAGACGCGCATGCTCGTCATCACCGGCCCCAACATGGGCGGCAAGAGCACCTTCATGCGCCAGGTGGCGTTGACGGTGCTGCTGGCGGCCATGGGCTCCTACGTGCCAGCGGCGGCCTGCCGGCTCGGGCCCATAGACGCCATCCACACCCGCATCGGCGCGGCCGACGACCTGGCCAACGCGCAGAGCACCTTCATGGTCGAAATGACCGAGGGTGCAGCCATCCTGCACGGCGCCACGGAACACAGCCTCGTGCTGATGGACGAGATCGGCCGCGGCACCAGCACCTTCGACGGTCTGGCGCTGGCCGGCGCCATCGCCAGCCACCTGCACGACAAGAACCGCGCCTTCACGCTGTTTGCCACCCACTACTTCGAGCTGACCGAGTTCCCCGGCCGCCACGAACGTGCCATCAACCTGCACGTGAGTGCAGTGGAAAGCGGGCAAGACATCGTCTTCCTGCACCAGATCGAACCGGGCCCGGCCAGCCGCAGCTACGGCGTGCAGGTGGCACGGCTGGCCGGCATGCCCGCGGCCGTGGTGCGCCAGGCCCGCGCCGCGCTGGAAGCACTGGAGGCACGCGCTCAGGCCGGCCAGGCGCAGGTGGACTTGTTTGCGCCGCCACCGGCCGCAGCCGCGGCCGAGGCGTCTGCGGTGGAAGCCGCGCTGGCTGCCTTGCAGCCCGATCAGCTATCGCCGCGCGAGGCGCTGGACTGCTTGTACAAACTGCGCGCGATGCTGCCGACCACCCAAGGCTGAGCTTGTGTGTGAGTTCAAGTCGCCGTCAACTTCGAGCTGACCAAGCGATTCAGGCTGACACCCTGCTCATGGGCTTGCATGGCCAGACGGCGATGCTGCTCGGGCGGGATGCGCACGCGAAACTCGCCGCTGCAGCGGCGCTCGGCGATCGGTACGGGCACATCTTCGCCCTGCGCCTGCATGTCGGCGACCACGTCCGCGACGGTCGATAAGACGCCGGCGAGGGCCGTCTCGGGGGTAGGCGCGAGCCAAGACAACGAAGGGAATTCGGCGCACAGACCCCCATGCTCGCCGTCTTCGGCCGACCAGGTGACGCGGTAGGTGTAGTGGTCAGTAGTGGCACCATTTTGCAACTTGATGGCAGCGCACCGCAGCCGCTGCCTGATAGGCTCGCCGACTGAACGACTGCCCACCTGCCCAGCCATGACCTACTGCATCGGCATCCGCCTCAACGCCGGCCTCGTGTTCTTGTCCGACAGCCGCACCAACGCTGGCATGGACCAGATCGGCACCTTTCGCAAGATGATGGTCTACGAAAAGGCCGATGACCGCTTCATGGTGATGCTGTCGGCCGGCAACCTCAGCATCAGCCAGAGCGTGCGCGAGATTTTGCAGGTCGAGAAGATCGACAACGGTGAGGACGAACCGATCACCATCTGGAACGCCAAGAGCATGTTCGACGCCGTGCGTGTGCTGGGCAGCGCGGTACGCCGGGTGTATGAGCAAGACGGCCCGTCGCTGAAGGCCGCGGGCATCGACTTCAACTGCAGCATGATCTTCGGCGGCCAGATCAAGGGCGAGGCGATGCGCATGTTCCTGGTCTATTCGGCCGGCAACTTCATCGAGGCCACACGCGAGACCTGCTTCTTCCAGGTGGGCGAAAGCAAGTACGGCAAACCCATTCTCGACCGCGTCCTGACCCCGCGCACGCCGCTGGACGAGGCCGCCAAGTGCGCCTTGGTCAGCATGGACAGCACGCTCAAGAGCAACCTCAGCGTGGGCCTGCCGCTGGACCTGCTGGTGTATGAGGAAGGCCGGCTGCAAAGCAGCCAGATCGTCTGCATCGATGAGCAAAACCCCTACTTCAAGATGATCCACAACACCTGGGGCCAACGCTTGCGCGAGGTGTTCGAAAGCATCGACGACCCGCGCTGGGACGGCGGCGACAGCACCCACCCCTTGATGAGCCCGCTGCAGCGCTTTGATCCCATGCGCAAGATCACGCATCCCGGCGAACGCATCGTTTGAGCACGAGCCGGGTGCACGGCACCATCGCCTTCAGCCACGCCAACAGCTTCCCCGCCGGCACCTACCGTTTGCTGTTCGACGCCTGGCAGCAGGCCGGCTTTCGGGTGATTGCCGTGCCGCGCATCGGCCACGATCCGGCCTACCCCGTCAGCAGCAACTGGCCGCATCTGCGCGACGAGTTGCTGGCGCTGATCCTGGCCCAAGCGCCGGGCGAGAAGGTGCACCTGGTGGGGCATTCGCTGGGCGGCTACCTCAGCTTGCTGGTGGCCAGCAAGCGCCCGGTGCTCGTGCGCAGCGTGGTGCTGCTGGACTCGCCGGTGGTGGCCGGCTGGCGCGGCCACGCGCTGCACTTGATGAAGCTGACCGGCACGGCGGCGCGGCGCGGGCCAGGGCGGGTGTCGGCGGCACGCCGGCACCAGTGGCCCAGCGCCGAGGCGGCCTTCGAGCACTTCGCGGCCAAGCCCGCGTTTGCGCGCTGGGACCCGCGCGTGCTGCGCGACTACATCGCCTGCGGTGTCGAGCCCGACCCGGCCGGCGGCGTTCGGCTGGCTTTCCGCCGCGACATCGAGACCCCGCTCTACAACACGCTGCCGCACCACCTGGGCCGGCTGCTGCGGCGCCACCCAGCGGCCTGCCCGGTCAGCTTCATCGGCGGGCAGCGCTCGGCCGAGGTGCGCCGGGCCGGCATGGCGGGCACGCAGGCCATCGCCCACGGGCGAATCGAATGGCTGCCCGGCGGCCACCTGTTCCCCATGGAGCGGCCCGCGCAAGCTGCGGCGGCCGTGTTGCGCGCGCTGGCTGCGGCGCCGGCCCCGCGCGATGCCTGACGCACCAGGCATGCCGGCCCCGCCCACCGGGGCCTTGAGCCTGCGCGACCGGCTGTCGCTGACTGCGGTGTTGATGGCGGTGGGCCTGGCCAGCCTGGACACGGCCATCGCCAACACCGCGCTGCCGGCCATTGCCGCGGACTTGCAGGCCAGCGCGGCCACGTCGATCTGGGTCATCAACGCCTTTCAACTGGCCGTTGTGGCCAGCCTGCTGCCGTGCGCCGCGCTGGGCGACCGCTTCGGGCCCAGGCGCGTGTTCATCGCGGGGCTGGTGGTGTTCACCGTCGCGTCGTTGGCCTGCGCGCTGGCCGGCAGCCTGGGCCAGTTGGCCGTGGCACGTGCGGTGAAGGGGGTGGGCGCGGGCGCGCTGATGAGCGTGAACATTGCGCTCGTGCGGCTGTACTTCCCGCCGCAGCAGCTGGGCCGCGGCATGGGCCTGACCGCGCTGACCGTGGGCGTGGCGTTTGCCGCCGGGCCCACGGTGGCATCGCTGGTGCTGTCGGTGGCCAGTTGGCCCTGGTTGTTCTGGATGAACGTGCCGCTGGGCCTGCTGGCCTTGGCGCTGGCCTGGCCGACGTTGCCGCACAGCGCGCCGCGCGGTGCAGGTTTTGACGCCTGGGCCGCCATGCTCACGGCAGGCGGCTTTGCTGCGCTGATCTTCGCCCTGGCCGCTGCGGCACAGCGCGAGCCGGCCGCCATCGTGCTGCCCGCACTGTTGCTGGCCGTGGCCTTGTTGGGCGCCTTGCTGCGCCACCAGGCCGGCCACCCAGCGCCCATGCTGCCGGTGGACCTGCTGCGCCGGCCGCTGTTTGCGCTGTCGGCCATGACCTCGGTGGCCTCGTTCGCGGCGCAGGGCCTGGCCTTTGTCTCGCTGCCCTTTTTCTTCGAGCAGACGCTGCATCGCAACCCCATAGACACCGGCTTCCTGATGGCACCCTGGGCCATCGTGGTGGCGCTGGCTGCGCCAGTGGCGGGCCGTTTATCTGACCGCTACCCGCCCGGGCTGCTGTGCGCTGTCGGCCTGGCGTTGCTGAGCGCGGGCCTGGCGGCCTTGGCCTTGTTGACGCCCACGGCGTCGGTGGCTGACATCGTGTGGCGCATGGCCCTGTGCGGCATCGGCTTTGGCCTGTTCCAGTCACCCAACCTCAACGCCATCATGTCCAGCGCGCCGCCGCAACGCAGCGGCAGCGCCAGCGGCATGATCGCCCTGTCACGCCTGCTCGGCCAGACCACGGGCGCGGCCTTGGTGGCGCTGTGCTTCGGCCTGGCCGGCACCGGCGGCCCGGTGCTGGCGCTGGCCCTGGGTGCGGGTTGTGCCGCGTTGGCGGCGCTGGCCAGCGGGCTGCGCTTGCGCGTGGGTGCTTGAGGCGGCGCTACAGCGCCTGCACACACGCCGCCGGGTGTTTTTGCCAGGGTGTGCCGGCCAGCCGGTCGCGGTAGGGGCTGCCTCGAACCCGCTCGGACCGGCTCGGACGGGCTCAGACAGCCTCGAAGCGCCCCAGCCGCACCGCCGTGCCGCCGGGCTTGAGGTTGCGCACGCCGGGCATCACCAACACGGTGTCGTCGCAGGGCGTGTGCCAAACATGGTCGCCGTCTTGCGCAATGGGCGTGCCGGCGCGCGCCACCACACCCAGGCCCACGGTGGGCACCAGGAAGCGAAAGTCGCTGCTGCGCGCCACCACGGCTTCGGTCACGCGCACCAGTTGCTGCTGGGCGGGCAGGCCCACACGCGCGTGCTGCTGCACCCAGGCCGCCGCGGCCAGGCCGGTGAGGCCCAGGAAGCGCACGAGGGTGTCGACGGCGACATCGGCCGCGACACGTTCCCAGTGCTGGCCGCATTCGATGAGCAAGGCCTTGCGCGGGCTGGCCGGGTCGCCGAAGCCGCCGCGCTCGACCATGCGCAGGCCGGCCGGGTGCCCGGTGTCGATGAGCAGATCGGCCGGCTGGCCCAGCGCGCGGGCATAGGCGGCGTTTTTGTCGAGCTGGCCGCACACCATCAGCGGCCGGCAGGGGTCGCTCATGGAATGGATGTCCAGCAGCAAGTCGGCGGCATCGACAAAGGGCCGCAGCACGCGCGCGCGGCGCAGCTCGACGGAGTCGCGCGTGCCGAACAGCTGTGCGTCGTCCCAAACGCGGTTGTAGTCCTCGTCGACCAGTCGCGACGGGTAGGGGTTGCGCGGGTCGAAGCGCGCATAGGCTTCGACATTGCCAAAAGCCAGCACCAGGCGGCCGCACAGCGGGCGCCAGCGGCCGGCAGCCATCTCACCCAGCAGCCAGTCCAGCGCAATGGCGCCGCAGATCTCGTTGCCATGCGTCAGCGCCTGCACCATCACGCTCGGGCCGGGCAGGCCGCTGTCTTGCACATGCAGCCAGTCGATGCCGGCGTGGCCGTTGCGCCAACGGCTGATGTCGGGGGCCTGGAGTTCAACGGGTGGTGTTTCAGACATGCGGGGCCTGGGGTGAGAAGCGTTGGTGGATGGCGTCCACCAAGTGCATCAGGTGCGCTTGCAGCGTGGTGAAGCCGGCGGACTTTTGCAGCGTGCCTGCGTCCATGTACAGCCGCTTGTTGATTTCGAGCTGCAGGCTGTGGCGCCCGGCAGCAGGGTCGGCGTAGGCGCGCACCAGTTCCACGCCCTTGAACGGGTCGTTGACCTTCACCGCATACCCCAGGCCCACCAGCGTGTCGCGCACAAAGGCGGTGAATTCAGGCGCGCAGGTGGTGCCGTCGCGGTCGCCCAGCACAAAGTCGGCGCGTTGCACGCCGGCGCGGCCGTCGTCCAGCGTGCGCCACAGCAGCGCCTTGCCGCTGGGCACCCAGACGTGCGGCCAGGGGCCGTCGAGCAAGTCCAGGTCGATGTCGCCGGCGTGGCGGTTGGCGTCGATGTAGGTGCGCGGAAACTGCGCCGCCAGCAGCGGCACGCCACTTGCTGTGGCTGGTAGGTAGAGCTCATCAATGAAGCAGTCCTCACCATCGCGCAATTCCGCCACGCTGCACAGCGTGTCGAAGTCGGCCGGCATGACCCTGCCCGAATGCGGGGAATCCAGCACCAGCGCACGCAAAGCCTGCGCCGGGCCGTGCACCAGGAGAACGTCTTGACTCATCCGTGCAGTATCGCGCCTGGCCTGCCCCGGGGCGACCCGAATAGCCGCTGTCCGGTGAGCCGATAGCATCCGCCCTTCATGTGCGCCCCAGCCGGCGTGCCCGCGCCGCGCCCCACCCCTACGCCAGGAGACCCCCCATGCAAGAACGTGATTTGCGCGACCTGATCGAAGAAGTCCGCAGTGGCGCCCTGCCGCGCCGCAGCTTCATCCAGCGCATGGTCGGCCTGGGCCTGACGGCGCCCATGGCCTCGATGATGTTGATGCACGAAGGCATCGCGCAGACACCGACGCCCATTCCCTACAAGGGCACCAAGCGCGGCGGCGGCGGGCCGCTGAAGCTGATCTGGTGGCAGGGCGCCGTGCACCTGAACCCGCACTTCGCCGGTGGCACCAAAGAGCAAGACGCCACGCGCATCTTCTACGAGCCGCTGGCCGGCTGGGACGCCGAGGGCAACCTCATCCCCATGCTGGCCGCCGAGATTCCCAGCCGCGCCAACGGCGGTGTGTCTGCCGATAGCAAGACCGTGACCTGGAAGCTCAAGCGCGGTGTGACCTGGCACGACGGCAAGCCCTTCACGGCAGATGACGTCGTCTTCACGGCCGCCTACGCCGGCGACCCGGCCACCTCCACCGTCACCGTGGCCACCTACCGCGACCTGAAGGTGGAGAAGGTCGACTCGCACACCGTGCGCATGACCTACGCCAAGCCGGCGCCGTTCTGGGCCGAGGCCTTCACCGGCAACATCGGCATGATCCTGCCCAAGCACGTCTTCGAACCCTTCACCGGCGCCAAGTCGCGCGAGAACCCGGCCAACGTCAAGCCGGTGGGCACGGGGCCCTACGAGTTCGTCGACTTCAAGCCGGGCGACATGCTGCGCGGCAAGGCCTACCTGGGCTACCACGTGCCCAACCAGCCTTTCTTCGACACGCTGGAAGTCAAGGGCGGCGGCGACGCACTCAGCGCCGCGCGCTCGGTGCTGCAGACTGGCGAGTTCGACTTCGCCTGGAACCTGGCGGTGGAGGACGAACTCCTCAAGCGCATGGAAACCGGCGGCAAGGGCAGCCTGGTGTTCCTGCAGGGCAGCGACATCGAGTTCATCTCGCTGAATGCGTCCGACCCGTGGAACGAGGTCGACGGCGAGCGCGCCAGCGCGAAGAGCAAGCACCCCATCTTCCAGGACAAGGCCGTGCGCACCGCCATGACCATGCTGGTCGACCGCAAGGGCGTGCAGGACTTCATCTACGGGCGCGGCGGCATCGCCACCAGCAACTTCCTCAACAACCCACCGCGCTTCCGCAGCCCGAACACCAAGTACGAATTCAACATCGACAAGGCCAATGCCGTGCTCGAGGCTGCGGGCTGGAAGCGCGGCGCCGACGGCATCCGCGCCAAGGGTGCGCAGAAGCTGAAGTTCGTGTTCCAGACCTCTGTCAGCTCGCCGCGCCAAAAGGTTCAGCAAATCGTCAAGGACGCCTGCACCAAGGCCGGCATCGATCTGGAACTCAAGAGCGTGACGGCCGCGGTGTTCTTCGGCAGCGATGTGGCCAATCCGGACACGTACCAGAAGTTCTGGGCCGACATCCAGATGTACACCACCAACATGGCGCAGCCCGACCCGCAGATCTTCATGGAGCAGTTCACCACCGAGCAGATCTCGCAGAAGGTCAACAAGTGGTCCAGCCGCAACTTGGTGCGCTGGAGCAACAAGGAGTACGACGACACCTTCAAGGCCGCGCAGGTGGAGTTCGACCCCGTCAAGCGGGCGGCGATGTTCATCAAGATGAACGACCTGGTGGTGGGCGATGCGCATGTGATCCCCTTGTTCAACCGGCCCCGGCCGCGCGGCGTCATCGCCAAGCTGAACGCACCGCTGTCGGGCTGGGACAACGACACCTGGATGCTGGGGTTCTGGACGCGGGACGCTTGACCACGCCAGCAGCACCTGCGGCGCATCAACTTAGTCACTGCATCACGACGCCTTGTTCAACTACGTCCTGCGCCGTTTCCTGATCGCGGTGCCCAGCCTGCTGGGCATCAGCGCCATCCTCTTCGGCGTACTGGCCCTGGCCCCGGGCGACCCGTTCGAGGAACTGGCGCAGAACCCGAACGTGCCGCCCGAAGTGCGCTTGGCACTGCGCGCGCAGTTCGGGCTGGACGACCCGATCTGGCAGCGCTACTTTCACTGGCTGGTGAACATGCTGCGCGGCGACTGGGGCTTCAGCTTCGTCAGCCGCATCGATGTCGATACCCTCATCTGGCAGCGCCTGCCGGTGACGATTGCCGTCATCGGCATGGCGCAGCTGCTGGCGTTGCTGGTGGCGGTGCCGGTGGGCGTGCTGGCCGCCGTCAAGCCCTATTCCTGGTTCGACCGCATTGCCAGCACCATCGCTTTCGTGGGCTTCAGCTTGCCGACGTTTTTCACCGGCGTGCTGTTCATCCTGTTCTTCAGCATCTACCTGGGCTGGTTCCCGTTCGTCTTCCGCGCCGACATTGCCGAAACCGGCTGGCGCTGGTGGTGGGAACACTTTCGCCAGTCCATCATGCCGATCACCGTGCTGGGCTTGTTCCAGGCCGCCAGCATGATGCGTTACGTGCGCTCATCGGTGCTCGACGTAATCCGGCTCGACTACGTGACCACCGCGCGCAGCAAGGGCCTGACCGAGCGCGTGGTCATCAACAAGCACGTGGTGCGCAATGCGCTCATCCCGGTGGTCACCTTGGTGGCGCTGCAAATGCCCGCGGTGTTTGGCGGCGCCATCGTCACCGAGCAGATCTTTCGCATCCCCGGCATCGGCAGCCTGCTCATCGACGCCATCCTGCGCAACGACACGCCGGTGATCATGGCGGTGACTTTCGTTTTCTCGACGCTGGTGATCATCTTCAACCTCATCGCCGACATCCTTTACGGCTGGCTTGACCCGCGCATCAGCTATGCATAGCGCGTCCCTCTTGCGGTGGCTGACATGAGTACGGCAATCGACTCGGGCAAACCCGCCGTGAGCATGTCGCCCTGGGCTGACGCCTGGCGCCGCTTCAAGCGCCACCGGCTGGCGTACTGGAGCCTGTGGCTGCTGGGCGCACTGGTGCTGGCGGTGCTGATCGGGCCGCTGTTCTACAAGGTCGGTATCAACGACATCGACTTCAAAGCGCGCCTGGCGAACCCCAGCCTGGCCCACCCGCTAGGCACCGACGACCTGGGCCGCGACCTGCTCGCCCGCGTGCTGTACGGCGGGCGCATTTCGCTGGCGGTGGGCCTGGCGGCCATGCTCATGGCCATCACCGTGGGGGTGTTCATCGGTGCGCTGGCCGGCATTTCGCGCGGCTGGGTGGACGCTGCGCTGATGTGGCTGACCGACCTGTTCCTGAGCCTGCCGCAACTGCCCTTGTTGCTGTTGTTGATCTTCCTCTTCCGCGAGCCGCTGAAGCAGGCCTTCGGGCTGGAGGTGGGCATCTTCATCCTCATCGTCGTCGTCATTGGCGGCTTTCGCTGGATGCCGGTGGCGCGCCTGGTGCGGGCGCAGTTCTTCAGCCTGCGCGAGAAAGAATTTGTTGAAGCCGCCCGTGCGCTGGGCGCCAGCACGCCGCGCGTCGTCGTGCGCCACATCCTGCCCAACAGCTTGGGGCCGGTCATCGTGGCCGCCACCATTGACGTGGCCGCGGCCATCATTGCCGAGAGCACGCTCAGCTTCCTGGGCCTGGGCTTCCCGCCCGACATTCCCACCTGGGGCCGCATCCTGTACGACGGGCGCAACTACATGGACATCGCAGCGCACTGGGCGCTGTTCCCGGGGCTGGCCATCTTCATCACGGTACTCACCATCAACTTCATCGGCGACGGCTTGCGCGACGCTTTGGACCCCAGGCGCGTTCTCTGATGGCGATGCTCGAGATCAAGGGCCTGAAAACCCACTTCAAGACCGAAGACGGCTGGCTGCACGCCGTGGACGGTGTGGACATGAGCATCGATGCCGGCGAGACGCTGGGCGTGGTGGGCGAATCGGGCTGCGGCAAGAGCGTGACGGCCAAGACGGTGATGAAGCTCATCGACATGCCGCCGGGCAAGATCGTGGCCGGCCAGGTGCTGTGGCAGGGGCGCGACCTGGTGCCGCTGCCGGCCGATGAGATGCGCAAGATCCGCGCGAGAGAAATCGCCATCATCTTCCAAGAGCCGATGACGAGCCTGAACCCTGTCTACACGGTGGGCGAGCAGATCGCCGAGAGCATCCGCCTGCACGAAGGCCTGAACCGCAGGGACGCGATGGACCGCGCCGTGGAGATGTTGAAGCTGGTCAACATCCCCACGCCCGACAAGCGCGTGCGCGACTACCCGCACCAGTTCAGCGGCGGCATGCGCCAGCGCGTGATGATCGCCATCGCGCTGGCCTGCAACCCCAAGCTGCTGATCGCCGATGAGCCCACCACGGCACTCGACGTGACCATCCAGGCGCAGATCCTGGACCTCATGAACGAGCTGAAGGACCGCCTGGGCATGGCCATCATGCTCATCACCCATGCCATGGGGGTGGTGGCAGAAACAGCGCAGCGCGTGGTGGTCATGTACGCCGGCCAGGTGGTTGAAGAAGCCAGCGTAGAGAGCCTGTTCGCGCAGCCGCGCCATCCGTACACGCAGGGGCTGATCCGCAGCATCCCGCGCATCGACACCGCCGCCTCGGCCGGCCACAAGGTGCGGCTGGAGGCCATCCCCGGCACCGTGCCCAAGTTGATCGACCCCGCACC